>NZ_JBEOSF010000005.1:0-96877 GCF_040302725.1 Kitasatospora sp. NPDC097605
GGCCGCTCGGCCGCGCAGTGCTCGGCCAGCCCGGCGACGGCGGCGGCCAGCACCTCGGGGTCGCCCTCGGCGGCCAGCAGGCGACGCGCGTCGTCCGGCACCGGCCCCGTCGTCGGCCTGTCAGCCCGCGGCCCGCAGATTGGCCTCGACCCAGGCGACCACGTCGCTGGTCGGCGTGCCCGGGGTGAAGATGTCGGCGACGCCCATCGCCTTCAGCTCGACGATGTCCTCGTCCGGGATGATCCCGCCGCAGAAGACCTTGATGTCCTCGGCGTCGCGCTCCTTCAGCAGCTCCAGCACCCGCGCGCAGAGCGTCATGTGCGCCCCCGAGAGGATCGACAGGCCGATGCCGTCCGCGTCCTCCTGGATCGCGGTGTCGACCACCTGCTCCGGCGTCTGGTGCAGACCGGTGTAGATGACCTCCATGCCGGCGTCGCGCAGGGCGCGCGCGATCACCTTGGCGCCGCGGTCGTGGCCGTCCAGCCCCGGCTTGGCGACCACCACGCGGATCGGGCCTGACACACCCATCACTGCCTCCCGGACCTCGTCGTCCATCCCCCACCGGACCTCGTGGGCACGGGCGAGGTTAACGATCAATAACCAACCTGAGGGGAGGGTAGCGCCACCCGTCCGGGTTGGCCGCACCACCCCTCAAGACGAGGGGAAAATCACAGACCGCCTACCGCCCTCCCCTGTTCTACCCCGCAACCGCACACCCCCAGCCCCTTGACATACGGACTTTTGTCCGGATGTCGGGCTTCCGGCTACAGTCTCGGTCGTTTGGCCCCCCGCCCGACGACGCGCCCGAGGCCCACTGAGGAGGCAGCCGCGATGGCTCCCGAAGCAGCCGCCCGCCCGACCCGTGCGGAACTGCGCCTCGCCGCGCGCGAGCAGTCCCGGTCCCAGCGCCGCGATGCCGCCAAGGCGGCCACCCGCACGGCGCTGCTGCGGGTCGCGCTGCCCTCGGTGGCCGCGCTCGGCGTCGCCGCCGCGGCGGCCGTCACCGTCCAGGGCGAGGCCGACCAGCAGCGCGCCCAGGCCGCCGGGCTGGTCCCCCAGCAGATCACCGCCGCGGACGCGCCGGACAACGCGCCCGCCGAGGCCGCGCAGGCCGCCCAGCAGGCGCTGGCCGCCGGCGATGCCGCCCAGGCCTCCCGCGGCGACGCCCGCCAGCCGCTCGCCGGCACCCAGGGCACGCCCGACGCCGGGCAGGACGGGCAGAGCGGCCAGGCCGGCCAGCAGGCCGCGCAGGCCGCCACCACCGACCAGCCGCCCGCACCGGCCCGCCCGACGGTCTCGATGCCGGTCGCCCAGCACGGCATCGGCGAGGCCTTCGGCGCGGCCGGCACCCACTGGGCCAAGCGGCACACCGGCATCGACTTCCCGGTGGACGGCGGCACCCAGGTGATGGCCGTCGCCGACGGGACCATCCGCACGCAGTGGAACCCGTCGTACGGCTACATGACCATCCTCAAGACCTCCGACGGCACCGAGGTCTGGTACTGCCACCTGCGCTCGTACAAGATCCGCAAGGGCACGGTGAAGGCCGGCGACGTGATCGCCTTCGTCGGCAGCAGCGGCAACAGCACCGGCCCGCACCTGCACCTGGAGATCCGCCCGGCCGGCGGGGGCGCCCCCGTCGACCCGCTGCCCTGGTTCCTCGCCCAGGGCCTCGACCCGCGCTAGGAAGCGCGCGGGCCGGGGACCCGCCGCTCTACAGCTTCTCCACCGGCGCGTAGCGCAGCAGCAGCTGCTTGCGCCCCTCCGTACCGAAGTCCACCGTGGCCTGCGCCTTGTCGCCGGCCCCGGTGGTGGCCACCACGGTGCCCAGCCCGAAGGTGTCATGGGTGACCCGGTCGCCGACCGCCAGCCCGACCACCTCCCGCTCCGCCGCCGCGCCCGAGCGCCGCGCCGACTGCCCCCAGCCCGCCTTCGGCGAGGCCGCGGCCGACGAACCGCGCGAGGAGGAGCCGCCGCGCGAGGAGGAGCCCGCGCCGCCCGAGGACCTCCCGCCCCAGGACGACCCGGACGAGAAGCCGCGCGAGGCCGGCGCCGACGCCGCCCCCGTGCGCTTCCACTCCACCAGCGGCTCCGGGATCTCCTCCAGGAACCGCGAGGCCGGGTTGTACGACGGCTGCCCCCAGGCGCTGCGCAGCACCGACCTGGTCAGGTAGAGCCGCTGCCGCGCCCGGGTCAGCCCGACGTACGCGAGGCGCCGCTCCTCCTCCAGCTCCTTGACCTGGTTGAGCGCCCGCATGTGCGGGAAGATGCCGTCCTCCATGCCGGTCAGGAAGACCACCGGGAACTCCAGGCCCTTGGCGGTGTGCAGGGTCATCATCGTGATGACGCCCTGCCCCTCCTCGTCCTCGTCCGGGATCTGGTCGGAGTCGGCGACCAGCGCCACCCGCTCCAGGAAGTCGGCCAGCGAGCCGACCGGCGGCGCGCCGTCCTCGCCCGCGTCCGGGCGCTCGCCCGGGTCCTGCTCGTACTCCAGGGCGACCGAGGCCAGCTCCTGGAGGTTCTCCACCCGGGTCTCGTCCTGCGGGTCGGTGGAGGCCTGCAGCTCGGCCAGGTAGCCGGTCTCCTCCAGCACCGCCTCCAGCACCGCCGCCGGGCCCGCGCCGGACGCGACGACCTGGCGCAGCCCGGCCATCAGCGCGTTGAACTTCTTCACCGCGTTCGCCGAGCGCGCGGCCATGCCGTACGCCTCGTCGACCCGCTGCAGCGCCTGCGCGAAGGAGATCCGCTCGCGCGCGGCCAGCGCGTCCACCATCGCCTCGGCCCGCTCGCCGATGCCGCGCTTGGGCACGTTGAGGATCCGGCGCAGCGGCACGGTGTCCTCCGGGTTGGAGAGCACCCGCAGGTAGGCCAGGACGTCCTTGACCTCCTTGCGCTCGTAGAAGCGCACCCCGCCGACCACCTTGTACGGCAGGCCGACCCGGATGAACACCTCCTCGAAGACCCGGGACTGCGCGTTGGTGCGGTAGAAGATCGCGACGTCGCCGGGCCTGGCGGCGTCCGCGTCGGTGAGCCGGTCGATCTCGTCGGCGATGAACTGGGCCTCGCCGTGCTCGTCGTCCGCGACGTAGCCGACGACCTTCTCGCCGTCCTCGCCGGCCGTCCAGAGCTTCTTCTTCCGCCGGTTGGCGTTGCGCTCGATGACGGCGTTGGCCGCGCTCAGGATGGTCTGGGTGGAGCGGTAGTTCTGCTCCAGCAGGATCGTGGTGGCGTTCGGGTAGTCCTCCTCGAACTGGAGGATGTTGCGGATCGTCGCGCCCCGGAAGGCGTAGATCGACTGGTCCGCGTCACCGACCACGCACAGCTCGGCGGGCGGCACCTCGGCCAGCCGGCCGGCCGCCGGGTCGACCCAGTCGCCGTCGACGGTGCGCTTCGGGGCGTCGGCGACCGCGCCGCCGCTCAGCTCGCGGACCAGCGTGTACTGGGCGTGGTTGGTGTCCTGGTACTCGTCGACCAGGATGTGCCGGAACCGCCGCCGGTAGTGCTCCGCGACGTCGGGGAAGGCCTGCAGCAGGTTCACCGTCGTCATGATGATGTCGTCGAAGTCGAGGGCGTTGGCCTCGCGCAGACGCCGCTGGTAGAGGAAGTACGCCTCGGCGAGCTTCTTCTCCATCGGGTTGGCGGCCTGGTCGGCGTAGGTCTCCTCGTCGATCAGCTCGTTCTTGAGGTTGCTGACCTTCGCGGTGAAGGACTTCGGCGGGAACTGCTTCGGGTCCAGGTCGAGGTCGCGGCAGACCAGCGCCATCAGCCGCTGCGAGTCGGCCGCGTCGTAGATCGAGAACGACGAGGTGAAGCCGAGCAGCTTGGACTCGCGGCGCAGGATCCGCACGCAGGCGCTGTGGAAGGTGGAGACCCACATCGCCCGGGCGCGCGGGCCGACCAGCTGCTCGACGCGCTCGCGCATCTCGCCGGCCGCCTTGTTGGTGAAGGTGATCGCCAGGATCTCGCCCGGCTGCACGCCGCGCGCGGCCAGCAGGTACGCGATCCGGTGGGTGAGCACCCGGGTCTTGCCGGAGCCGGCGCCGGCCACGATCAGCAGCGGCGAGCCGGCGTGCAGCACGGCCTCGCGCTGCGGGTCGTTCATGCCCTCCAGCAGCGTGGCCGGGTCGATCACCGGGCGGGCGGCGCCGTTGCGGTACCAGGCGTCCCGCTCCGCCTCGGCGGCGTGGTCGGTCTGGAACAGGCCGTCCGGGATCGCCTCCTCGAAGGCGTCGTACGGGGCGTCGTCCTCGTACGGCGGCGGCTCCTCGTCGATCGGCGGCGCGGGCTGCTTCGACCCGGCGGCGGGGGCCTCGAAACCGGGGAGCGGGAGGTCGTCAAAGAGGCTACTCATGGCACTGACGAGTCTATGGCCACCCGCCGACAAGCCCGCCCGGCCCCTGACAGGACCGGGCGGGCGGGCCGGACGACCTGCTCAGACCAGCCGGCGCGCGGTGGCCCACCGGGTCAGCTCGTGCCGGTTGCTCAGCTGGAGCTTGCGCAGCACCGCCGAGACATGGCTCTCCACCGTCTTCACCGAGATGAACAGCTGCTTGGCGATCTCCTTGTACGCGTAGCCGCGCGCGATCAGCCGCAGCACCTCGCGCTCGCGCTGGGTCAGCCGGTCCAGGTCCTCGTCCACCGGCGGGGTGTCGGTGGCGGCGAAGGCGTCCAGCACGAAGCCGGCCAGCCGGGGCGAGAAGACCGCGTCCCCGTCGCCGATCCGGAAGATCGCGTCGACCAGGTCGGTCCCGGTGATCGTCTTGGTGACGTAGCCGCGGGCGCCGCCGCGGATCACGCCGATCACGTCCTCCGCCGCGTCCGACACCGAGAGCGCCAGGAACTTCACCCCCGCCCGGCGCCCGCCACCGCCCTTGTCCGAGGCGCTCTGCGCCGCCCCTCCCGACTCCCCCATCAGCCCGGCCGAGCGGCGCAGCACTTCGACACCACCGCCGCCGGGCAGGTGGACGTCCAGCAGCACCACGTCGGGCCGCGTCTCGGCGACCACCCGGACCGCGGACTCCACGTCGTCGGCCTCGCCGACCACGTCGATGCCGGTCACCTCGGTGCGCCCGATCTCCGCCCGTACCCCCGTCCGGAACATCCGGTGGTCGTCGACCAGGACGACCCTCGCGCGGCGCTCCGGCGCTGCCTCAGTCATTCGCTCTCTCCATCTCCAGCTCGACCTCGGTCCCGCCGTCCGGCGCGGGCCGCACCCGTGCGGTGCCGCCGTTGCGCTTCATGCGGCCGAGGATCGACTCGCGTACGCCCATCCGGTCCTCGGGCACCGTGTCCGGGTCGAAGCCCGGGCCGTGGTCGCGGACGAACACCATCACGGTCCTCCCCTCGACCTCGGCGTAGACCTGGACCGGTCCCCCGCCACCGTACTTGGCCGCGTTGACGGTCGCCTCCCTCGCGGCCTGCATCTGCGCCGCGATGCGCTCGTCCATCGGGCAGTCGCCGACGATCACCACCTCGACCGGAACGCCGTGCCGGTCCTCGACCTCGGCGACCACCGCGCGCAGGCTCTCCGCCATGGTGTCCGGCGCCTGCTCGGCGACCGCCTCCGGGCGGTAGAGCCACAGCCTCAGCTCGCGCTCCTGCGCCCGGGCGAGCCGCAGCACCTCCTTGGGGTCCTCGGCGCGGCGCTGGATCAGGGTCAGCGTGTGCAGCACCGAGTCGTGGACGTGGGCGGCGATCTCGGCGCGCTCCTGGGCGCGGATGCGGGCGGTGCGCTCGGCGCCGAGGTCCTGCCACATCCGCAGCGCGTACGGGCCCAGCAGCACCAGCACACCGGCCAGCACCGCGAGCGAGGCCTCGACCACCGAACCGATCGTCGAGCCGCTGCCCTGGGTGGCGAGGAAGGCGATGATGCCCGCCACCACCAGCAGCACGCCCGCGCCGACCCGGGTGTAGGCGCCGCGCCGCTTCTCGCCCTCCTCCAGGCCGAACCAGCGCTGCCAGCGCGAGTCGTCGGCCTGCCGCCAGACCAGCGCCACGCCGACGCCGATCGCCAGCAGCGGCCAGGTGTACGGCTTGGCGGTCTGCACGTTGAGCGCGTTGAGCAGGGCGATCACA
The DNA here is from genome assembly GCF_040302725.1 of Kitasatospora sp. NPDC097605. Lineage (NCBI taxonomy): Bacteria > Bacillati > Actinomycetota > Actinomycetes > Kitasatosporales > Streptomycetaceae > Kitasatospora > Kitasatospora sp. NPDC097605. The sequence continues at coordinate 6,076 of NZ_JBEOSF010000005.1, forward strand.
CCGATCACCAGCATCACCAGCGCGGCCAGCTGGCCCAGCCCGCCCTGCCGCTGGCCGACGGCCGCGGCACCGGAGGCGCCGGCCCCCTCGCCCGCCTCGACCGGCTCGCCCCGCAGCGCGTGCTGCAGCACCTCGCGCATCCGGCCGATCCACCCGCCGCGCCGGCCGCCGTCCTTGCTCAGCTCCCCGCCGCCGCCCGCCTGCCCGGAGCCGACCGGGACGAAGGCGCCGTTCACGTACACCCAGTGCGCGCCGGCCCGCCGGGCGGGCTCGCCGATGCCGATCGGCACCACGAACCAGAACGCCGCGTACAGCAGGCCGCCGAGGCCCTGGGCGAAGAACAGCACCACGAAGGCGATCCGCACCCAGCTGACGGGCAGTCCGAGGTGCACGGCCAGCCCGTGCGCGACCCCGCCGAGCATCCGTCCCTGCGGGCTGCGGTACAGCCGGCGGTACGGCGGCCTCCCGTCGGCCGGCGCGGACGGGTCGCCGCCCCCGGGCGACGCGGGCTCGGGGGCGAGGGGACGGGGGTCGGAACCGGGTGCTGCCACGGCACCGATGGTTCCACGCGGGCGGACCCGGACGCATCAGGGTGGAGCCCTGACGCTTATCAGGGACAAGTCAGGGTCCGAGCAGGGGCGGGACCGGTTGGGCCGGGGTCCGGCACCCACCAGGATGGTGGCATGACCGAAGACCACCGCGCAGAGGAGCTCCACGAGGCCGGGACGAGCGCCCCGCCCGCCCCGGACCGGCCCCCGCTGACCCGGGCCGAGCACCACCGCGTGGTGGCCGGCGTCTGCGGCGGCCTCGGCCGGCACCTGGACATCGACCCGGTGGTGTTCCGCGTGGTGACGGTCGTGCTCTGCCTCTCCGGCGGCCTCGGCCTCTTCCTCTACGGGCTGGCCTGGCTGATCGTGCCGACCGAGGCGGGCGCGGACGGCACGGGCGGCGGCCGCTCCGGCCGCACCGAGCTCCAGCGGGTGCTCACCGGCCGGGTGGACGGCCAGTCGGTCGGCGCGGTGCTGCTGACCGTGATCGGCACCGGCGTCTTCTTCTCCGAGATGGGCGACGGCGACCAGCTGTTCCCGCTGCTGCTGCTCGCCGGGCTGGTCTTCCTCGCCGTCCGCTACGACCCGGAGCGCCGGCGCGGCGGCCGGGTCCGCGGCCGCCGCCGGCACCACCACGACCACGACCACGGCCACGGGAACGGCGGACGGCCGGGCGGCCCGTACGACCGGTACTTCCCCGAGGCCGACCCCGCCGCCGGAACCGCCGCGAGCGACTACCGCTGGCCGCGCGAGGAGCCCGCCGCGGACGACGAGGCCCGCGCCCGGCACGCCGCCGCGCGCGAGGCCGGCACCGTCCCCGCCGACACCCCGCACGCCGGCCCGTCCGGCTACCTGTGGGACCCGCGCCACCCCGAGCGCAACCCGTACGGCGGCAGCGCGCCGACCCCGCCGCCCGGCGCCCCGGCCCGGCCGTGGTGGCAGCGGACCGACCTGCCGCAGGGCGACCCGCTGCGCAAGGACGCCGGCCCCGCCGCGCCGGCCGCCCCGCGCCCGCCCGTGGTGGTCCACCGGCGCGAGCGCTCCCCGCTCGGCCTGATCGGCCTGCTGCTGGCGGTGGGCGCGGCGAGCGCCGTCTGGTCGGCCTCGACCGACGGCGGGGCGACGGTGCGGGCCGGCAGCGTGCTGGCCACCGCGCTGCTGGTGATCGGGCTGACCCTGCTGCTCGGCGCGAAGTTCGGCCGGGCCCGCCGGCTGGTGGTGCCGGGCCTGCTGCTCACCATCGCGCTGACCGCGGTCGGCGGCTCCTCGATCACCGCCCGGAACGTCGTCGGCGACCGCACCTGGACCGTCGCGACGGCCGCCGAGCTGCAGCCGAAGTACTCCCTGGGGGTCGGCTCGCTGCGGCTGGACCTCAGCGGGATCGACCCGACCGGCGCGACCCTGGCCACCAGGGCCGAACTGGGCGCCGGCGAGCTGACCGTGACGGTGCCGGCGGGCGTGACGGTCAACGTGCGCAGCGAGATCGGCCTGGTCGAGGTCCGCATCGCGGGCCGCGAGGGCTACGACGAGGGGCCGGGGGAGCGCACCTACCAGTTGCTCCCGGTGAACGGACAGACATCCAAGGGCACGCTCGACCTCACGCTGAAGGCCGGGCTCGGCAACATCAAGGTGGTCCAGCAGTGAGGAAGCACCAGCTCGACCTGTTCTCGCTGATCGCCGGGGGGCTGTTCACCGCGATCGCGGTGCTCTACCTGGTGGCGGCGGTGAACGACGTCTCGGTGAACGGCCGGATCGTCATCCCGGTGACCTTCATCGTCCTGGGCGTCGGCGGCCTGGCCGGGGCGGTGGCGGCGGCGGTGCGCCGCTCCCGGCCGGAGGAGCCCCGGCAGGACGCCCCCTAGCCTCCGGCCCTCCGCTAGCTCTCCAGAGGGCCGAGCCGGAGCTGGTCGCCCTCCTTGGTGACCCGGTACTTCGGCAGCGGCTTGGTGGCCGGGCCGTTCACCACCGCGCCGGTGGCCGCGTCGAACCGGGAGCCGTGGCAGGGGCAGTACAGCTGGCCGTTCTTCGGCGCGTCGACCGCGCAGCCGGAGTGGGTGCAGACCGAGGAGAACGCGCAGTACTGGCCCGCCTTGGGCTGCACCACGTAGACCGCGTCGCCGCTGGCCGGGTCCTTGACCTGGGCGGAGCCGCCGACCGGGACGCTCGCGGCGTCCACCGTGACCGGCGCGCCGGCCGCCGGGGCCGCGGACTGCTTCGCCTTCGCGGTGGGCTTGTCCCGCCCGAAGGTGGCGGTCAGCGAGCCGGAGAGCAGCCCGGCGCCGCCCATCGCGACGGCCGCGATGCCGCCGTCCATCAGGGCCCGGCGCCGGACGTGGTCCTCGCGCAGGCCGCGGGCGCGGTCCCGGGCGGCCCGCCGGGCGAGGTAGCCGTCCACCGAGAGGTACGGGGTGCCGGCCAGCACCAGCGGCGTCCAGGCCATCAGGTAGGCGAGGTCGTTGCCGAGGTAGTACGGCGTGACGGTCCAGCTGACGGTGAGCCAGAGGGTGAGATTGATCAGCGCCCCGCCGGCGGCGGCGAGCCGGCCCCAGAGGCCGAGCAGGGTGCCCAGGCCCACGGCCAGTTCGCCGAAGGCGACCAGCAGGGCGAACGGGGTCGGGTGGTTCAGGGCCGGGCCGAGCAGGAAGTCGATCGGGCTGGAGCCCTTGACGGCCCGGGTCTGCGAGACGAACGAGGCCGGGTCCCCGGCCCCGGCCAGGTAGTGGCTGTCGGAGAGCTTGTCGAGCGCCGCGTAGACGAAGGTGACGCCGAGGAAGAGCCGCAGCGGCAGCAGCGCCAGCCGCGAGCCGGCCGCCTTCCACCCGGTGATCCGCCCGGTCCTTCCCGTCGGGCCCGCGCCGTCCGGGGTGCCCGGGCCCGGTCCGGCCGCGCCGTCGCCGACGGTCCCGGCCGCGGCCGCGCCCGGCCCGGCCGCCACGGAGCTGCTGGCCTCCGTCATTCCCCACACCTTCCCTCACCGGCCCGCCAGCCGCCTGACAGGTCCGGACGCATTCTGCCCGCTCGTGAGCCCTTTCGGTGGGAGGGCCCACCACGGCCGGCGAACCCGGCCGGCAAACACACCCGCGCCGCCGCCCCCTGGTACGGGGACGGCGGCGCGGGTGTTCAGAACCGGTCAGGACCGGCCGGGACGGGGAGTGCTCACTCCCACTCGATGGTGCCCGGCGGCTTGCTGGTGCAGTCCAGCACCACGCGGTTGACGTCGCGGACCTCGTTGGTGATCCGGGTGGAGATGCGGGCCAGCACGTCGTACGGCAGGCGCGACCAGTCGGCGGTCATGGCGTCCTCGGAGGACACCGGGCGCAGCACGATCGGGTGGCCGTAGGTGCGGCCGTCGCCCTGGACGCCGACGCTGCGGACGTCCGCGAGCAGGACCACCGGGCACTGCCAGATCTCGCGGTCCAGGCCGGCCGCGGTCAGCTCCTCGCGGGCGATCGCGTCGGCCTCGCGCAGCAGGTCCAGGCGCTCCTCGGTGACCTCGCCGACGATCCGGATACCCAGGCCCGGGCCCGGGAACGGCTGGCGCTGGACGATCTCCTCCGGCAGGCCGAGCTCCTGGCCGACCATCCGGACCTCGTCCTTGAACAGCTTGCGCAGCGGCTCGACCAGCTCGAACTGGAGGTCCTCGGGCAGGCCGCCGACGTTGTGGTGGGACTTGATGTTGGCGGTGCCGGTGCCGCCGCCGGACTCCACCACGTCCGGGTACAGGGTGCCCTGGACCAGGAAGTCGACCGACTCGCCGTGCTCGCCGGCCTCGGCGATGATCTCGGCCTGCGCCTGCTCGAAGACCCGGATGAACTCCCGGCCGATGATCTTGCGCTTCTCCTCCGGGTCGCTGACGCCCTTGAGCGCGTCGAGGAAGCGCTCCTGCGCGTCGACGACCTTCAGCTGCACGCCGGTGGCGGCCACGAAGTCCTTCTCGACCTGCTCGGTCTCGCCCTTGCGCATCAGGCCGTGGTCGACGTAGACGCAGGTCAGCCGGTCGCCGATGGCCTTGTTGACCAGGGCGGCGGCGACCGCCGAGTCCACGCCGCCGGACAGGCCGCAGATCGCGCGCTTGTCGCCGACCTGGGCGCGGATCGCCGCGACCTGCTCCTCGACCACGTTGCCGGTGGTCCAGGTGGGGGCGAGGCCGGCGCCGCGGTAGAGGAAGTGCTCCAGGACCTGCTGGCCGTGGTCGGAGTGCAGCACCTCGGGGTGGTACTGGACGCCGTAGAGGCGCGCCTCGTCGTTCTCGAAGGCCGCGACCGGGACCACGTCGGTGGAGGCGGTGACGGTGAAGCCCTCGGGGGCCGCGGAGCAGGCGTCGCCGTGCGACATCCACACCGAGTGCGCGGCCGGGACGCCCTCGAACAGGGTCGAGCCGGTGCGCGAGACGGTCAGCGGGGTGCGGCCGTACTCCCGGGCGCCGGTGTTGTCGACGGTGCCGCCGAGCACGGTGGCCATCAGCTGGAAGCCGTAGCACATGCCGAAGACCGGCACGCCGGCCTCGAAGATCGCGCGGTCGAGCTGCGGCGCGCCCTCCTCGTAGACCGACGAGGGACCACCGGAGAGGATGATCGCCTTCGGGTTCTTGGCGAGCATCTCGGCGACCGGCATGCTGCTCGGCACGATCTCGCTGTAGACCCGGGCCTCACGCACCCGACGGGCGATGAGCTGGGCGTACTGGGCACCGAAGTCGACGACCAGGACGGTGTCGGTCTCAGGTACGGACTGGACGGGAGTAGCAGAGGACACAGACGGCCTTCCGGCAGCGGTACGAAAGGTGTCGCGCGGCGCGCCCTACGGAGGGTGTGCGGCGGGCGACGGGCGGGGGTCTGCCATCGAGTCTACCGGGCTGGCCGGTTTCACTCGTCTGCCCGCCCCGGCGGCCGTGACCGCCGTGGCGCCCGGTTCGTTGCTCCGGGCGGACCGTACGACCCGCGCCGCGCCCACCAGACGCGTCGCCCCGGCCCCGGCCAGGGCCCTCCGTACGGCATTGCAGGACCACGCGTGGAGCTCACCCCAGTCCACCGGCGCGCGTGGCGTCGTCGCGGAGAACCGGCCCGGCCGGGGAGCGGCGCGCCGTGGGACCGTGCGCGGGTGCTGCGGCCGGCCAGCAGGGGACAGCGACCCCGGCCGCGACTGGACCAAGGAGGTGGGGCGGCCGGCCGCCGGGGACGCCCGGAGCCGGCCGCCACACCCGCCGCGATGCCGGCGCATCCCGTCCGCCGTCCCCGCGCCGCGCGCACGTCCCCGTGCGCTACGGCCAGCGCCATTACGCACCGTGATCATCGCCGACACCCCTCCGCCGACCCTCCCGGCCCCCGGCCCGGCGGGCCCCACCGCGGTCCAGCCACCGGCCCGGCCGGAAACAGCCTGTACCGAATCATGCCGAATCGGTTGCAGAGCAAGCCCTTCGTCCAGGACGATGCTGCGTGGAAGCGGTTCCCCGGTGGCCGAACGGCCACCCGAGGGTCCCGTCCCGGTGCCCACCGAGACCCACGGTGGCAACGATTATCAGCTCACGCTCCGTGAGCGCTGGTCCGATGCAGGCCTGCGTGCCGGACCACCGCCGCGGCACTGTGCGCCCGCGCGCGCCGGCCCATCCCCGCCGGAGCGTCGGCGGTGCCCCACCCATCGAGCCAACCGTCCGGACGGCGCTCCTCCCCCGGCGCCGTCACCCAGCACCCGGCGCGGCCCTGACGCCGAGTGCTGAGCGACAAAGGGCCCCGTTCCCCCGCGGGGCCCTTTGCCCTGTCCGGGGCCGCCCGCCCGTACCGGCGGCGGGCCCGGACCGGCGGCGGGCCCGTACCGGCGGCGGGCCCGGACCGGCGGCGGGCCCGGACCGGCGGCGGGCCCGGACCGGCGGCGGGCCCGGTCAGGGCCGGCGGCTCCAGACGCTGGGATCCACCGGATCGTCGTCCTCGGGCCGGCCGCCGGCGGGCTTCGGCCCGTCCCCCGAGCCGATCACCTCCGAGAGGACCGGCGCGCCGGGGAACTCCCCCTCGGGCTGCGCCGGCACCTCGGCCGGCGGCGTCGCCGGCCGGCGGTCGCGGGCCGCCAGCAGCGGCGGCAGCGCCAGCGCGCCGACCGCCGCCCAGACCAGGTTGGCCGCCAGCAGCGTCCACGGCACCAGCGACAGCGTGCTCTCGAACCCGGTGTCCTGGCTCCGGCCGAGGTAGTGGACGGTGCTCCTTGAGGAGCTCAGCATCCCGGACACCACCATCAGCAGGCTGAGCCCCACCGCGTACACCGCCGCCAGCCGGAGCCGGTCCGCGGCGTCCAGGCGCCGCCGGTACGCCGTCCAGCCGAGCACCGCGGCGGCGGCCAGCGCGAGCAGCCCGGTCCAGCGCCAGTCGCCGTTCGCGCCGTGCAGGTCGAAGAAGGAGTACTCGTCGATCTCACGCGGATCCCGGGACCAGTCCGTTTCGCCGCCGCCCGCCATCCGGCTGTCGGCCCGGAAGGTCGCCCCGGAACCCAGCCCGAGCAGCATCAGGCCCACATTGGGCAGGAAGGCCGTCGCGGTACCGGTCAGATCACCGGCGGCACCCTGCTCGTCGCCCAGGACCGCGACCACCACCAGACCGGCGGCCGACGCCAGGCCCACCGAGACCGCCAGCGCGCGGCCGGCCGCCAGCCCGGCGACCGCCCAGCCGCGCACCGTCCGGTTGCGCCAGGCCGCCCAGCGCAGCGCGTCCGTGCCGTACACGGCGAACGCGAGCAGCCCGGCGAGCAGCGCCGTCCAGCCGGCCGCCTCGACCCAGCCGGCCGAGGACTCGTAGCCGGTCCGGTCGAGCGCCCCGGAGGCGACGTCCACATCGAAGCGGCCGCCCGGGTGCCAGGTGGCGCCGCCGAGCAGGCCGAGCAGCACGGTCACCGCGGCCGCGACCACGGCGGTGCGGCCCGCCTCGGCGGCCGCCTGCCGGCGGGTCTGCTGCTCGCCGGTGCGCTCCTGCACGCGGCGCGCCCCGATCCGCAGGCCCAGCCAGAGCGCGAGCAGCCAGAGCACGGTGACGGTCAGCGGCACCGCGCGGACCAGCACCTCGCTGCCGTGCGCGAGGCCGGCCCGGGCGTCGGCGTCGGAGTCCAGCCGGAACGGCGCGCCGAGGGCGCCGAGGACGACCGCCAGCGCGGTGCCGAAGCGCTTGCCGTAGGAGGGCGGGTCGAGGACGACGGTGTAGGGGAAGAAGCCCTCCGGGATCGCGACGACGAGCGCGGCCAGCAGCAGCACGGCGGTGGGCGCGACGACCGCGCGCAGCGCCGGGCGCCAGTCGGCGCCGGTCAGCCGGGCGAGCGCGGCGGGCCGGCCGGCGGCCGGGTCGTACGGCCGGCCGGCGCCCCAGGGGCCGCCGGCTCCCGCTCCCGGCGGATCCGGGGGCAGCACCGGCGGCGGCAGGTGCATGGGCGGCGCCGGTGGCGCGGACGGCGGTGGCGGTGGCGGTGGCAGCGCCGGTGGCGGCACCAGCGGCCTCCCGCAGGACGCGCAGCCGAGCGCCCCCTCCGCCGAAGCCGCGCCGCAGGATGCGCAGATGGCCATGGACCGCGTCCCCCCGTCCGAACGAACGATCTCCTGGTCCCCCAGGGCGCCCCTTTTCTCCCATCGGGTACGGACGGCTGTCAACCGGTCACGCGCCACCGGGACACGCCCGGGACATTCCCGGAGGTCGGCGACCGTCCGCCGGCGGGCCGGATCAGGACCCCGTCCGCTGGCGGGCCCGGGTCAGGACCGCTTCTTCGGCACCTCCGGGACCGCCAGCAGCGGCAGCCGCAGCGCGCCGAACGCGTCGTCCGGCACCGCCGGGACGGCCGGCGCGACCGGGGCGACCCGGCGGTACTCCTCGCCGGGCGCCGGACGGGGGTCCGGCTCGCCCTTGTTCGGCCACAGCGACATGGCCCGCTCGGCCTGCGCCGTGATGGTCAGCGACGGGTTGACGCCGAGGTTGGCGGAGACCGCGGCGCCGTCCACCACGCTGATCCCCGGGTGGCCGTAGAGCCGGTGGTACGGGTCGACGACGCCGGTCAGCGGGGAGTCGCCGATCGGGCAGCCGCCCAGGAAGTGCGCCGTCATCGGGATGTCGAAGATCTCGCCGACGGTGCTGCCGGGGAAGCCGTTGATCTCCTCGGCGAGCGCCCGGGCGCCGCGCTCGGCGGCCGGGATCCAGGTCGGGTTGGGCGTGCCGTGGCCCTGGCGGGAGGTCAGCGTGCCCTTGCCGAGGCCCTTCTCCTTCAGCGAGACGGTGATCGAGTTGTCCAGGGACTGCATCACCAGGCCGATGATCGTCTTCTCGGACCACCGGTGCTGGTTCATCGACCGGGCGAAGGTCACCGGGTGCTTGACCGAGTTGCCGAGGTAGCGCAGCCAGCGCGGGACCCGGCCGCCGCCCGCGACCTGGGCGATCGACAGCGCGCCCATCGCGTTGGAGCCCTTGCCGTAGCGGACCGGCTCGATGTGGGTGTTCCCGTCCGGATGGATCGAGGAGGTGATCGCCACACCCTTGGTGAAGTCCGCGCGGGCGCCGTACCGCCGGTCGGTGGTCTGCGCGCCCACCAGCGCCTCGGAGTTGGTCCGGGTCAGCTCGCCGAGCCGGGCGGAGATCCGGGGCAGGTGGCCGGCCGCCCGCATCCGGTGCAGCAGGCTCTGGGTGCCGTAGGTGCCGGCCGCCACCACCACCCTGGCGGCGGTGATGGTCCGCGCGCCGGCCTTGACCGGGTCGGTGGTGGAACGGCTGTCGGTGCGCCGGACGTCCACCGCGAAGCCCTCGCCCCGCTCGCGGATCCGGGCCACCGTGGTGAGCGGGTGGATCTCGGCACCGCCGCGCTCGGCCAGGTACAGGTAGTTCTCGGTCAGCATGTTCTTGGCGCCGTGCCGGCAGCCGGTCATGCACTCGCCGCACTCCACGCAGGCCCGGCGGGCCGGACCGGCGCCGCCGAAGTACGGGTCCGCCACCTCGCCGCCGGGCGCCGTCCTCGCGCTGCCGTCACCGTCCTCGCCGTCGCCGAAGAAGACCCCGACCGGCGCCATGTGGAAGGTGTCTCCGACGCCCATCCGCTCGGCGGCGGCCCGCAGGTGGACGTCGGACGGGGTGACGGTCGGGTTGAGCCGTACCCCGAGCATCCGCCGCGCCTGGTCGTAGAACGGCGCCAGCTCCTCCTGCCAGTCGGTGATGTGGCGCCACTGGCGGTCCTCGAAGAAGGCCTTCGGCGGCACGTACAGGGTGTTGGCGTAGTTCAGCGAGCCGCCGCCGACCCCGGCGCCGGCCAGGATCATCACATTGGCCAGCAGGTGGATGCGCTGGATGCCGTAGAGGCCGAGCTTCGGCGCCCACAGGTAGGCGGCCACGTCCCAGGAGTTCCTGGGCAGTTCGTCGCGGTCGAAGCGGCGCCCGGCCTCCAGGACGGCGACCCGGTACCCCTTCTCGGTCAGCCGCAGTGCCGAGACCGAACCACCGAAGCCGGAGCCGACCACGACCACGTCGTAGTCGAACTCCCGCTCCTCAGCCGAACCCACCATCTGCCACTGCTCCTTCGGAAGTCGTCCACGAGTCCATGAAACGGGGTACCGGCCCGCGGCCGGCGAGGTCACCTGACGCGCAGGGCCTTCAGCACCCGCAGTCCGGCGCTCATCACCGCGGCGTACTGCCGGTCGTCCTGGCCGAACACCGGCGCGATCGGCAGCAGCCGCTGGCTGGCGATCGTCTGCGCCTCGGTGAACCGCAGGATGCCCTCGGCGCCGTGCCGCCGGCCGAGCCCGGAGTCGCCCATGCCGCCCATCGGCGAGCCGGCCGAGCCGTACGCCGCGCCGTAGGCCTCGTTGACGTTGACCGTGCCGGTGCGCAGCCGGGCCGCGACCGTCCGGCCGCGCCGCACGTCCCGGGTCCAGACACTGGAGTTGAGGCCGTACGGGGTGGAGTTGGCGGCGGCCACCGCCTCCTCCTCGGTGTCGAAGCGGTAGACCGAGACCACCGGGCCGAAGGTCTCCTCGCCGCACACCGCCATGTCCGGGGTGACGCCGTCCAGGATGGTCGGCTCGAAGAAGAACGGGCCGAGGTCCGGCCGGGCCTTCCCGCCGGCCACCACGGTGGCGCCGGCCTTGACCGCCTCCTCGACGTGCCGGGTGGTGGTCTCCAGCTGCCGGGCGGAGACCAGCGAGCCCATGTCGGCCCCGTAGGCGAGGCCGCCGCCGAGCCGCAGCGCGCGGGTGCGGGCGGCGAACTTGGCGAGGAACTCGTCGGCCACCGAGCGGTGCACCAGCAGTCGTTCGATCGAGATGCAGAGCTGGCCGGCTGAGGAGAAGCAGGCCCGGACGGCGCCCTCGGCGGCCCGGTCGAGGTCGGCGTCGGCGAGCACCAGCATGGCGTTCTTGCCGCCGAGTTCGAGCGAGACGCCGACCAGCCGCTCGGCGGCGCGCCGGGCGACGTCGCGGCCGGTGCGGGTGGAGCCGGTGAACGAGACGTAGTCGCCGTGCTCGACCACCGCCGGGCCGATCACCGGGCCGTCGCCGATCACGATCTGCCACAGGTCGGCCGGCAGCCCGGCCTCGACCAGCAGCTCACGGGCCCAGAGCGCGGTCAGCGCGGTCTGCGTGTCCGGCTTGTTGACCACGGCGTTGCCCGCCACGAAGGCCGGCAGGGCGTCGCCGACGGACAGCTCCAGCGGGTAGTTCCACGGCGAGATGTGGCCGACCACGCCCTTGGGACGGCGGGCCTCGACGGCCTGGGTGAGCAGCGGCAGCGCGCCGAGGTGCCGCTTGTCGCGCAGGTAGGCCTGGGCGGAGCGGCCGTAGTGGCGGGCGGCGATGGCGACGGCGAGGATCTCCTCGAAGGCGTGCAGCCGGGCCTTGCCGGTCTCCGCCTGGATGAGGTCGAGCACCTCGTCCTGCCGCTTGAGCAGCAGGTCGTGGAAGCGCAGCAGCACGGCGGCGCGGCGGCGGACCGGCAGCGCGGCCCAGGCCGGCTGGGCACGCCGGGCCAGCTCGAAGGCGACCTCGACGTCCGCCGGGGTGGACCGCGGCAGGCCGGCCAGCCGTTCGCCGGTCAGCGGGGCGACGGTCTCCACCACGCTGGGCTCACCGGTGGCGGTGACCCCGGCGGCGAGCCGGGCGACCAGTGACGGGGGCACGGCCGAGGCGACGGTGCGCCCGCCGCCGGGGGCGGCGGGGTTGCGGCCCGGCGAGCCGGTGCCGGCGGGGTCATGGGCCGTGGCAGCTGCTGTGAGGTCCGTCATAGGGCGCAGCCTAGGCGCTCGGCGCCCGCTTCGGTACCCGTCGGTAACAACAAACCGGGCGGTCGGCGGCCCGGCGGGTCAGCCGGTCAGCGGGTCGGGGTGAAGTAGTGCAGGACCGCGTTGAAGCGCTGCTCGGCCTCGTTCCACTCGTTGCCCCGCTCCGGGCTGGACGAGTAGATCGCGTAGCTGGTGCCGTCCTGGTCGATGAACTCGGCCTCGATCGCCCGGCGGCGGCCGCCCTCCTTGGCCAGGTAGCTGAACTCCCAGACCGCCGCCTCGTGGCCGTTCACCGCGACGCTGGTCAGCTTGTGCTGCTTGTACTCCTTGCGCGCGACGGAGACGCCGGCCTCCATCTGCCGCATGTGCTCCAGCGGCCTGACCGACTGGCCCACGGTGACCGCGAACTGCAGGTAGTGCACCTTGTTGTCGGGGCTGTAGTAGATCTGGTTGTCGGACGTACTGCTGCGCTCCCAGACCGGGGTGGTCGCCGGCAGCGGGAAGCGGAAGCCCGCCGGGTCGTCCACCCAGCGGTAGCCGGCGGGCGGCGCGGGCATGCCGTCGCCGGGTCCGCTCGGTTCGGCCGCGGTCGGGACCGGCTTGACCGGGTCCGTCCCGCCGTCGCGGTCGGCCAGGTAGAGCGCCCCGGTGGCGCCCCCGGCGACCAGCACCGCCAGCGCGACCGCCAGGACCAGCAGCACCCGCCGGCGCTTGGCCGGCCCACGCACCGGCGCGTCGGCGTACCCCACCGGCGCGACCGGCCCGGTGGGCGCCCCCTCGGCGGCCTCCCGCGCCGGGCCGGCCCCCACGGACGGCACCGTCGACGCCTCCTCGGTCACCGCCGCGGCCGCCGCCGGACGCGGCACCGTGACCGCCTCGGCCGAGCCCTCCGGCCCGTCCGGTCCGTCCGAGCCCTCCGGCCCGCCTTGCTCGCCCGACCGGTCCACCACCGGCACCGACTGGGTCGGCATCCGCACCGGCGTGACCGGCTTGAACCCGATGGTGTGCCCGGCCTGCACCTCGGCCAGCATCCGGGCAGCCTCGTCCGCGCTCGGCCGGTCCGCCGGGTCCTTGGCCATCAACGCGGCCAGCACCGGCCCCAGCGGGCCCGCCCGGCGCGGCTCCGGCAGCGGGTCGCCGACCACCGCGGCCAGCGTGGTCAGCGGCGAGGTGCGGCGGAACGGCGAGTCGCCCTCCACCGCCGCGTACAGCGTCGCGCCGAGCCCCCACAGGTCGGAGGCCGGGCCCGGCCGCTCGCCCTGCGCCCGCTCCGGCGCCAGGTAGTCCGGCGACCCCACCAGGTCGCCCGGCCGGGTCAGTTCGGCCGAGCCCTCGTACGTCGCGATCCCGAAGTCCAGCAGCACCGCCCGCCCGGTCCCGTGCTCCAGCAGCACGTTGGCCGGCTTCACGTCCCGGTGCAGCACGCCCAGTTGGTGGCCCCGGTGCAGCGCGGCCAGCACCTGGCCGCCCACCCCGGCGGCGGCGCGCGGCGGCAGCGTGCCGTCCTGGCTGATCACATCGGCCAGCGAACGGCCGTCGACCAGCTCCATGACGATCCACGGCCGGCCGTCCTGCTCCAGCACGTCGTGCACGGTGATCACGCCGGGGTGCTTGATCCGGGCCGCCGCGGAGGCCTCCCGCTTCATCCGGGCGTGCAGGATCTCCAGCTCCTCCTCGGGGAGGTGGCTGACGGTCAGCTCCTTGACCGCGACCTCGCGGTCCAGCATCCGGTCCCGGGCCCGCCAGACCGTGCCCATCCCACCGCGGCCCAGCCGCTCACCCAGCTCGTAGCGCCCGGCCAGCAGCCGCTCCGCCTCGGCCGACTCCGGCCGGTCCTGCGCGCCCATCCGCGACCGCTCCCCCTCATCCACCTGCCGTCACCGCGACGGAGGGCCCGGCGCAGACCACTCGGTGCAACCACTGAATCGAACAATCCCACGGACACATTAGGCGCCCCGGGCGCCCCCCGGTAATCTCCCCCACCCGCCACGGTGGCGACCATGCTCCCACCGGCCCCGTCAGCCTGCGAACAGCACCACGGCCACCACTCCGAGGACCAGCAGCAGGAACACCCCACCGACCAGCAACGGGCCCAGCAGCGACGGCGGGATCCGCGGTGGCCGGGCCGGGCCGGACACCTCCGCCCGCGCCCGCTCCGCGCCGTCCGCGCCGCCGCCCTTGGCCGCACGGCGCTTCCCGGCCGGGCGACGCGGCTCCGGCACGGGCGCCGCCACCCGCTCCCCCGCCGCCGGCTCCGGCGCGCCCGCCAGCAGCTCCGCCAGCTCCAGCCGGACCTCCGCCGCCGTCGGCCGCCGCGCCGGATCGGACTGCACCAGCCGCTCCACCAGCGGCCCCAGCGGCCCGCACGCCTCCGACGGCACCCGCCGGCCCTCCCGCACCGCCGTCACCAGCTCCGGCACCCCGCTCTCCGGGTACGGCGCGCGGCCGGTCGCCATCCGGTGCAGCAGCACCCCGAGCGCCCAGCAGTCACCGGCCGGACCGCCGTCCAGCGGCCAGCGCTCCGCCACCGGCCCGACCAGCTCGGCCCGGACCTCGTAGCGCCGCCGCCCACCGGGGCCGCCCAGCTCCTCGGCCAGCACCTCCTCGGCGACCCCCGGCAGCAGCCCGCCCAGCAGCGCCGCGCCGTCCTCGCAGACCAGCACCGACCCGGCGGTCAGGTTCCCGTGCGCCAGCCCCGCGTCGTGCAGCGCCCGCAGCGCCGCGGCGAGGTCCGCCGCGATCTCCGCCGCCCGGTACGGCGGCAACGGCCCGTCCGCGAGCACCGCGGCCAGCGAACGCCCGGCCGGGCACTCCTCGACGGTCCAGAGCAGCTCGCCCTCGACGAACGCCCCGGCCCCCTGCAACAGCCGCGGATGCCGCGGTGCACCGGCACCGACCGCCGCCACCCGGCGCACCAGCCGCTCCCCCGGCTCCGGGCCGGCGCCGTCCGGCTCCTGAACCCCGGTCAGCGGCGCGGGCAGCTCCCACCCGCGAAGCCGCACGACATCGCCGCTCCCCTCGTCCACGGCGACCGCACTCAGCGCCTCCGGACGGTCCGTCAACCGGTAACGCCCCGCCAGCACCTGCCCCGGGCCCGCTCGCATGCGTGTTCCTCTCCGCTCACCGCCCAAGCCTAGGCCCTGCCTGGCCGCAGGAGGCGCCGCGCGTGCCCCGGATTACCCTCGGTCCATGGACTGGACCGATCTGATCGACGCGGCCTTCGACGTGGCCGGCAACAGCAGCAGCGACAACCGGGCCGCGGCCCTGCGCACCGTCGAGGCGAACGTCGCCCCCGACGAGAAGCCGGTCGCCTCCACGGCCGGGCGCCACCCCGACCACTTCCGCAAGGGCGTGCTGGTCCTGACCACCCACCGGCTGCTCTTCCTCAAGGACGGCAAGCCCCCGGTCCCGGTTCCGCTCGACGCGGTCACCGACGCCACCGTCACCAGGACCCGGATCAACGGCGAGGTGCTGCTGGTGGTCGCGCTGACCGGCTCGCACCGCTTCGAGGACGTGGTCAAGGCGGAGATCTTCGCCGAACAGCTCCGCGCCGCCGCCCGGCTGGCCCGCGAGGCCTCGCGGAAGGCGCTCACCGCCCCGGCCCCCGCCGCCCCGGCCGCCTCCTCCGGCGCCGAGCTGCTGGACCAGCTGGAGCGGCTGGCCGCCCTGCACACCGCCGGCGCCCTCACCGACGACGAGTTCACCCGGGCGAAGCAACGCCTCATCGGCTGACGGGCCCGCCCCGCCCCTACTCACGCCCCGAGCCGAAGGGGCGCGCCGGCGCCGAAAGGGAGGAGCGAGGACGCCGTGACGAAGGAGCGGCGTTGGAGCGACGACCGTCGGCGCCGGGTCAGAGCGCCCCGGAGGCGAGCGGGCGAATCACAGCGCCGGGTCAGAGCGCCCCGGAGGCGAGCGGGCGAATCACAGCGCGGGCTGGAAGGTGTCGAACGCGGTCTGGCGGGCCTGGGCGTTCTGCGGCGCGGCCCAGTCCGCGTCCGGCGTCGTCCAGTAGATGGCGTAGCCGTACTTGGCCGGGGTGCCGGTGACGAAGCCGCGGTTCAGCGAGTGCATCCGCGCGCTGCCGCTGATCCACTCCCAGTCGGCGGCGTTGGTCCACTCCCGGTAGGCCACGGACTGCAGTTGCACCCGCTGGTAGTTGGTCACCTGGCCGCGCAGCCCCGGCTCGGCGTCCTGCCAGTCGGCGAGCGCGCTCGACCCCGGCGCGGTCGTCCACTCGATCCGCAGGGTGCTGCCGTTGCCCTTGAAAGTGCGGCGGATCGACTCCGAGCTCGACAACTGCAGCCAGTCGGGCAGCACGATCGAGAAGCCGGACGGGTCCTTGTACTCGTGGTACCCGGCCGGCACGACCGCCCCGGTCGGCGTGGGAGTCGGCGTCGGCGTGGGAGTGGGCGTGGGAGTGGGCGTAGGCGTCTCGCTCGGCGTGGGGGCGGGCTCCGGCGCCGCGCTCTCCACCGGGGCGGAGCTCTGCGAGGCCGTCTCCTGCTCCGCGCCGCCGCCCGGCGTGGCGTCGGAGGCCGCCACCACCGGAGCGGTGCCGTGCGCGCCCTCCGCCGAGCCGTCGTCGGAGCCGCCGAGCGCCTGGACCAGCGCGACCACACCCGCGATCAGCAGCAGCACCACCACGACCGTCGCCACGGCCAGGCGCCGCCGGCCGGTGCGCGGGTCCGCCCCGGCCGCCTGGGTCGCGCCCAGCGTCCACTCACTGGTCACCGGCCGAGCCGCCTCGGTCTCCGGCCCCGACGGCCCCGACGGCTCCGATGGCCCCGATGGCTCCGACGGACTCGACGCCCCGGCCGGCTTCCCGGACTCCGTCGCCTCCGCGGGCGCGACCGGCTCCGCCGGCGCCTCCCCGCCCTTCGCGTCCCCGGCCCGGCTGCCCACCCGGACCGTCCCCAGCAGCCCGCCGACCCGCGGCTTCCCGCCGCCCTCGGCGACCGGCACCGCCTGCTCGGTGGTCGACTCGGCCCGCGCGGTCGACTCCGCGACCACCCGCTTGAGCATCGACCGGGTCTGCGAGGCGGTCAGCCGCTCCGCCGGGTTCTTGGCCAGCAGCCCCTCGATCACCGGCAGCAGCGGCCCGGCGTTCACCGGGGTGGACAGCTCCTCCGTCATCACCGCCGTCAGGGTGGCCAGCGCCGAGCCCCGGTCGTACGGCGGACGGCCCTCGACCATCGCGTACAGCGTGCCGCCCAGCGACCACAGGTCGGCCGGCGGTCCGGGCTTCTGCCCCTGGGCCCGCTCCGGGGAGATGTAGGAGGGCGCGCCGACCAGCATCCCGGTGGAGGTCACCGAGGTGTCGCCCTCCACGCTGGCGATGCCGAAGTCGGTGAGCACCACCCGGCCGTCCTCGCCGATCAGCACATTGGACGGCTTGACGTCCCGGTGCAGGATGCCGAGCGCGTGCGCGGCGCTCAGCACGCCGAGCACGTCCAGCGCGATCTCCGCCGCCCGGGCCGGCGCCAGCGGGCCGTCCTCCCGGACCACGTCCGCCAGCGACCGGGACTCGACCAGCTCCATGACGATCCACGGCCGGTCGTCCTCCTCGACCACGTCGAAGACGGTGACCGCCGAGTTGTGCCGGATCCGCGCCGTCGCCTTGGCCTCGCGCAGGGTCCGGACGATCAGCCGGTGCTTCTCGTCCTCCTCCACGCTGGCGTTCATCCGCAGTTCCTTGACCGCGACCGTCCGGCCCAGCATCTCGTCCTCGGCGCGCCAGACGGTGCCCATGCCACCGCGCCCGAGCACCGCGTTCAGCCGGTAGCGGCCGGCCAGGAGGCGGCCGGTGGAACCCTGCGCCTGGGTCATTTCGGAACGTTCCCCCATGTGCTGCTGGCGGTCGTGGTGACGGCGCGTCGGACCGGCCGGGCCCGAACGCCCAAGCCTCCATCATCCCCTGTCCCGCGCGCCCCCGACCACCCGGCCCCCGGCCACCCTGGCACGCGTCGCGGACCGGGGCGGCGCTCCGTGCCCGATCTGTGATCGAAAACTCTGTCGATGCCGCTCCGGGCCCTGCTACCGTGCGGCAGCTCATCGTCTTTCCGGGGGGAACACGACGTCCATGACCGCATCCGCACCGGGCGCTGACGGCCAGTCGGGCCGGCCGCCCACGGCCCCGCACTTCTCGGTCGCACCGGAACCGGAGACCCCGGAGGGGTACGTGGCGCCCGGCATGCCCGGTGCCCCGGTGGCCGGTTACCGCCCCGCCGTCCCAGCCGCCCCCGCCGATCCCGCCTCCTCCGGCGACGCCGCCGACGCGGCGGGCCGCGCCCCCGGCCGGCGGCACCGGACGGGCCGGGCCGTGGCGCTGGCCGTGCTCGCGATGCTGGCCGGCGCCGTGGCGTTCGGCTGCGCGCCGACCCGCGCGGAGGCCACCGTCGGCTGGCTGGCCATCGCCCCGGCGGCGGCGGTCGCCTGGCCGCTGGGCCGGCTCGGCGGCCCGGGCCGGCTGCTGCCGCCGCTGGGCGCCCTGCTGGCGTCCGGCGCGCTGTTCCTCGGCCAGTTGCTCGGGCAGACCCGCCGGCTGCACGAGCTGGCCGGCCCGGGTTACGGCGAGCTGCTGCGCGACGCCCTCCCGCTCTGGCGCGACGCCCGCCGCCCGCTGGACCTGGTCTTCTACGGCATCGCGGTGATCGGCGGCTTCCTCCTCACCCGCCGCGCCGCGACCCGCCAGTAGGCCGCCCCCACAGGCCCGCCCCGGCACGGCGCGGGGCCCCCGTCGCGCGATGCGACGGGGGCCCCGGGACGGCGGAGCCGCAGGACCGGCTCAGCGGTGGTTGAGCGCCGGGTTGACGGTCACCTCGACCCGCTGGAACTCCTTGAGCTCGGTGTACCCGGTGGTCGCCATCGCCCGGCGCAGCGCGCCGAAGAGGTTCATGGTGCCGTCCGGGGTGTGCGACGGGCCGGCCAGGATCTCCTCGGTGGTGCCGACGGTGCCGAGGTCCACCCGCTTGCCGCGCGGCA
This sequence comes from Kitasatospora sp. NPDC097605, assembly GCF_040302725.1. NCBI lineage: Bacteria > Bacillati > Actinomycetota > Actinomycetes > Kitasatosporales > Streptomycetaceae > Kitasatospora > Kitasatospora sp. NPDC097605. The sequence goes on from NZ_JBEOSF010000005.1 coordinate 24,822, forward strand.
GCTCCTCGTGGACGGCCTCCATGCCCCAGTGGTAGCCCTTGCCGGGCGCGTCGGTGGCCCGGGCCAGCGCGGCACCGATCATCACCGCGTCGGCGCCGCAGGCGACCGCCTTCGGGATGTCGCCGCTGTAGCCGACGCCGCCGTCCGCGATGACGTGCACGTAGCGGCCGCCGGACTCGTCCATGTAGTCGCGGCGGGCGGCGGCCACGTCGGCGACCGCGGTGGCCATCGGGACCTGGATGCCGAGCACGTTGCGGGTGGTGTGCGCGGCGCCGCCGCCGAAGCCGACCAGCACGCCGGCCGCGCCGGTGCGCATCAGGTGCAGCGCGGCGGTGTAGGTGGCACAGCCGCCGACGATGACCGGGACGTCCAGCTCGTAGATGAACTGCTTGAGGTTGAGCGGCTCGGCCGCGCCGGAGACGTGCTCGGCGGAGACGGTGGTGCCGCGGATGACGAAGACGTCGACCCCGGCGTCCACGACGGCCTTGGAGAACTCGGCGGTGCGCTGCGGCGAGAGCGCGGCGGCGGTGACCACGCCGGAGTCGCGGACCTCCTGGATCCGCTGCTTGATCAGCTCGGCCTTGATCGGCTCGGCGTAGATCTCCTGCAGGCGGCGGGTCGCGGCGGCCTCGTCGGAGATCGCGGCGATCTCGTCGAGCAGCGGCTGCGGGTCCTCGTAGCGGGTCCAGAGGCCTTCCAGGTTCAGCACGCCCAGGCCGCCGAGGCGGCCGATGGTGATGGCCTGCTGCGGGGAGACCACGCTGTCCATGGGAGCGGCCAGGAACGGCAGCTCGAAGCGGTAGGCGTCGATCTGCCAGGCGATCGAGACCTCCTTCGGGTCACGCGTACGGCGGCTGGGGACGACGGCGATGTCGTCGAAGGAGTACGCCCGGCGGCCGCGCTTGCCTCGCCCGATCTCGATCTCAGTCACTTCGAGCCCTTCTGGTGGTATTGCTCATGCCCGCCGGGTCACCCCGGCCGCCCCCCAGTATCCCGCACCCGCCCGCCGCCGCACGGCGCCGCCTGCCGCCCGGCCCCGCGAGGGGTGGGTGCCCGGACAGCCCGCGGGGCCCGCCACCGAGCGGTGGCGGGCCCCGCGGCCGGGTACCGGGATCAGCGGCGGGCGCTGTAGTTCGGCGCCTCGACGGTCATCTGGATGTCGTGCGGGTGGCTCTCCTTGAGGCCCGCCGAGGTGATCCGGACGAACCGGCCCTTGCTCTCCATCTCGGCGACGGTGGCCGCGCCGACGTAGCCCATGGTCTGGCGCAGGCCGCCGACCAGCTGGTGCAGCACCGCGGCGAGCGGGCCGCGGTAGGGCACCTGGCCCTCAATGCCCTCGGGGACGAGCTTGTCGTCCGAGGCGACCTCGGCCTGGAAGTAGCGGTCCTTGGAGTAGGACCGGCCCTGGCCGCGGGACTGCATGGCGCCCAGCGAGCCCATGCCGCGGTAGGACTTGAACTGCTTGCCGTTGATGAACATCAGCTCGCCCGGGGACTCCTCGCAGCCGGCCAGCAGCGAGCCCAGCATCACGGTGTCGGCACCGGCGGCGAGCGCCTTGCCGATGTCGCCGGAGTACTGCAGGCCGCCGTCGCCGATGACCGGCACGCCGGCCGCCTGGCAGGCCAGCGCGGCCTCGTAGATCGCGGTGACCTGGGGGACGCCGATGCCGGCGACCACGCGGGTGGTGCAGATGGAGCCCGGGCCGACGCCGACCTTGACGCCGTCCACGCCGGCGTCGATCAGCGCCTGGGCGCCGTCACGGGTGGCGACGTTGCCGCCGACCACGTCGACCTTGACGGCCGACTTGATCTTGGCGATCCAGGCCAGCGCGTTGTGGCTGTGGCCGTGCGAGGTGTCGACGACCAGGAAGTCCACGCCCGCCTCGACCAGGGCCTGGGCGCGGTCGAAGGCCTCGGCGCTGGCACCGACGGCGGCGCCGACCAGCAGCCGGCCCTCGGCGTCCTTGGCGGCGTTCGGGTACTGCTCGGCCTTGACGAAGTCCTTGACGGTGATGAGGCCCTTGATCCGGCCGTCGTCGTCGACCAGCGGCAGCTTCTCGATCTTGTGGCGGCGGAGCAGCGCCATGGCGTCGACGCCGGAGATGCCGACCTTGCCGGTGATCAGCGGCATCGGGGTCATGATCTCGCGGACCTGGCGGGTGCGGTCCGTCTCGAAAGCCATGTCGCGGTTGGTGACGATGCCGAGCAGCTTGCCGCTCTCGTCGGCGATCGGCACACCGGAGATCCGGAACTTGGCGCAGAGCGCGTCGGCCTCGGCGAGCGTGGTGTCCGGGCCGACCGTGATCGGGTCGGTGACCATGCCGGACTCGGAGCGCTTCACCAGGTCGACCTGGTTGGCCTGGTCCTCGACCGACAGGTTGCGGTGCAGGACGCCGACACCGCCCTGACGGGCCATCGCGATCGCCATCCGCGACTCGGTGACCTTGTCCATCGCCGCGGAGAGCAGCGGAATGTTGACGCGCACGTTGCGCGAGACCCGCGAGGAGGTGTCGACCTGGTTCGGCAGCACCTCGGACGCCCCCGGCAGCAGCAGGACGTCGTCGTACGTGAGTCCGAGCATCGCGAACTTCTCGGGTACGCCTGCGGCGTTGTAAGACATTTCGGGGGTACCTTCCGTGGCCGGCTCGATCAGCTCGCGCCCTGAGGGTGGGGGCGCTGTCATCAGCTCACTCGCTCGGACCGCCGAAAGCCCGGTGGCCTTTGGAGGATCCTCCAGGGAAAACCCGTGCACACCGTCGAAACTTTGGCGACCCGCCCAGGCGCCGATACCCCATGGTACTGGCACCGCGAATGCGCTCTCGTGTGCCCTTGACAACAAAGGCCGGCCATGAGCCATTCCGGCGCTAGGAGGACTCCTCGGCGAGCGCCCGCAGCCTGCTCAGCGCGCGGTGCTGGGCGACCCGGACCGCCCCCGGGGACATCCCGAGCACCTCGCCGGTCTCCTCCGCCGAGAGCCCGGCGGCCACCCGCAGCAGCACCAGCTCGCGCTGCCTGGCCGGCAGGTTGGAGAGCAGCTCCTTGGCCCAGGCGGCGTCGCTGCTGAGCAGCGCCCGCTCCTCCGGGCCGAGCGCGTCGTCCGGCACCTCCGGCAGGTCGTCCTGCGGGATCACCGTCGAGCCGGGCCCGCGCATCGCGGCCCGCTGCAGGTCGGCGATCTTGTGCGCGGCGATCCCGTAGACGAAGGCCTCGAACGGGCGCCCCTGGTCCTTGTACCGGGGCAGCGCGCAGAGCACCGCGACGCAGACCTCCTGCGCGATGTCGTCCACGTGGTGCCGGGCGCCGCCGGGCAGCCGGACCAGCCGGCCGCGGCAGTACCGCAGGGCCAGCGGGTGGACGTGGGCGAGCAGCGCGTCGATCGCCGGTCCCTCGCCGCGGACGGCGGCCGCGACCAGTTCGGCGAGCGCGCCGGGCCCGTCGGCCGGTTCCGCGTACGCCGGGCCGGGCCCGGGCGCGGAGGGCTCGGCCTCCACCGGGTCCGCCTCACCGGGAGCCCCGGTCACGTCGTCACGCATCGGTCCATGGTGCCTGGTCGCGCGGGAAAACGCGGCACCGCGTCCGGAGTTGTGCACCGGAACGTTATGCGGTGCCGCACCGGTCCGCACCACCGGCCCCTCCTGCACCGTCCCGCCTCCCGCCCCGCCGCCCCGGGCGGTCCCGTCCGCGGCGCCGTCCGCCGAGTCTCCTGCGGCTGCGTGGTTCGCCGCAGTTCCTGTCCGCTGGTCCCCGAGGTGCTCCACTCCTCCATGGTGCAACCTCGGGACCGTAACGTCACACGCCCCCGCGCGGGCAATCGCGCGGAGCGTGCCGCAACCGGCGGCGCCGGCGGCGGTCAGCGGACCAGGCCCCAGCGGAAACCCAGCGCCACCGCGTGCGCGCGGTCCGAGGCGCCGAGCTTCTTGAACAGCCGTCGGGCGTGGGTCTTGACGGTGTCCTCGGAGAGGAACAGCTCGCGCCCGATCTCGGCGTTGCTGCGGCCGTGGCTCATGCCTTCGAGCACCTGGATCTCACGCGCCGTCAAGGTCGGGGCCGCGCCCATGTCGGGGCTGCGCAGCCGGCGCGGGGCGAGCCGCCAGGTCGGGTCGGCGAGCGCCTGGGTGACGGTGGCCCGCAGTTCGGCGCGCGAGGCGTCCTTGTGCAGGTACCCGCGGGCGCCCGCGGCGACCGCGAGGGCGACACCGTCGAGGTCCTCGGCGACGGTGAGCATGATGATCCGGGCGCCCGGGTCGGCGGACAGCAGCCGCCGCACCGTCTCCACCCCGCCGAGGCCGGGCATCCGGACGTCCATCAGGACGAGATCGGAGCGGTCGGCCACCCAGCGGCGGAGGACCTCCTCCCCGTTCGTCGCGGTGGTGACCCGGTCGACACCGGGTACGGTCGCGACCGCGCGGCGAAGCGCCTCGCGGGCGAGCGGGGAATCGTCGCAAACGAGAACGGAAGTCATGACCGTCGTCCTCCGCAGCTGATCCGCGTCACGTTGAGCCTCCTGGCTGGTACGAACCTCTCCGACACGGCCGATCGGCGTCAGACTCCGTGCTGATCGCCTGAGATTCCCCGCGATCGTTCCCGACGTCCGGCGTCCGCTAACCGCCTCCGCACTTCCAACGACCATCACTCGAATGAGTTACGGCCTTCGGGGCCACCTCCACCACTGTACGTGGCCGACCCGTTACCGATCAGCCGCATCGCGGTGCACACGCCGCACTTTTGCGCAGCTCGCGCGCGGTCGGCGTACAACCCGCACACCCGCGCGGGTCCGCGCGCGCCCGTCGGCCACCCGAATGCCACATCCGCGCCCGGCGGCCGCCGGCCGGGCCGCCATGCCCACTTTGCCCGGTTTTCGAGCTTTTGTATGGTCATTGACTGTTGTGCCACTCTGTGGGTGACTTGTCCATGGAGTTGCCGTAAGTCATATTTCCAGGTGTCCACACCGCGCCGGACGCCCCGCCGCCCCACCGCCGACACGATCCGCCGGTGGGGCCCGCGGTCGACGACCTCTGAAGGGAATGAGCCATGGCAGATTTCTCCCGACTCCCCGGCCCCAACGCGGACCTCTGGGACTGGCAGCTCTCCGCGGCCTGCCGCGGCGTGGACAGCTCGCTCTTCTTCCACCCCGAGGGCGAGCGCGGTGCGGCCCGGAGCTCGCGCGAGGCGAGCGCCAAGGAGGTCTGCATGCGCTGCCCGGTACGCACCGAGTGCGCCGCGCACGCGCTGGCGGTCCGCGAGCCGTACGGCGTCTGGGGAGGCCTGACCGAGGACGAGCGCGAGGAGATGATGGGCCGTTCGCGCCACCGCCTGGTGGAGGTACCGCTCACCGCGCCGGGTGCGGCCCAGCAGTAGGACACCGGCACCGCCCACCGGGAGGAAACGTTTCTTCCCGGGGTGAGGCGTGCCTGCCGCGGGCCCGGCGCGCCGACGGGTCAGCGCCCGGCCGCCGCCCCGGCCAGCCGCTCCAGCATCAGCGCCACCGCCGGCACCTCGGCGAGGTCGGGCAGGGTCAGCGCGACGACCTGCCGCACCGCCGGCGCCCCCGAGGCGGCGTGCACCGCCACCGGCGCCACCCCGTCGGGGCGCACCGATTCCAGCGCCAGCCCGGGCAGCACCGCCACCCCGAGCCCGGCGGCCACCAGCCCGACCACCGCCGGGTAGTCGTCGGTCGCGAAGTCGATCCTCGGCTCGAAGCCGGCGCCCGCGCAGAGCTCCACCAGGTGGCCCCGGCACTGCGGGCAGCCGGCGATCCACTGCTCCCCCGCCAGCTCGGCCAACTCCACCGGCCCGCCCCGCCCGGCCAGCCGGTGCCCGGCGGGCAGCAGTCCGACCAGCGGGTCGTCCAGCAGCGGGGTGACCACCAGATCGGACCAGTCGGCCCCCGCGCTCAGCTGCTGGGCCTCCAGATTGGCCTCGGCCCGCGCCTCCCGGGGTGTGCCGTGCGCGGGCGCGGGCGCCGGCGCGAGGGCGGATCCGGGGGCCTGCGGGTAGCGGAAGGCGAGCGCCACCTCGCACTCGCCGCCGCGCAGCATCGCCAGCGACTCCGGCGGCTCCGCCTCGACCAGCGACACGCGCACGCCCGGATGGCTGTCCCGCAGCCGGGCGACGGCGGGCGGCACCAGGGTGGAACTGGCGGTCGGGAAGGAGACCAGCCGGACCCGCCCGGCCCGCAGCCCGGCGATCGCCGCGACCTCCTCCTCGGCGGCGGAGAGCCCGGCGAGGATCCCGGTGGCATGCTTGAGCAGGACCCGCCCGGCCTCGCTCAGCTGCATCCCGCGGCCGGATCGGACCACCAGCGGGGTGTCCACGGACTTCTCCAGCGCCTTCATCTGCTGGCTGATGGCGGGCTGGGTGCAGCCCAGCTCGCGGGCGGCCGCGGAGAAGGAGCCGGTGCGGGCGACAGCACGCAGGACGCGCAGGTGGCGGGCCTCGATCATGGCACCAAGATATAAGGAATTCTTTGCAACACGCAAAATTCAACTGATGGTTGAAGCCTTGAACACGCCGCAGGCCCGGCCCGCCTCCCCTCGCGGGGCGCGGACCGGGCCTGCGTCAGTGGCTGCGGTCAGCAGCCGCGGCCTCAGTGCGAGTGGCCGTGACCACCGTGCGAGTGACCGTTGTCGGCCTCCTCCTCCTTCTTCTCCACCACGAGGGTCTCGGTGGTGAGCAGCAGGGAGGCGATCGAGGCGGCGTTCTCCAGGGCGGAGCGGGTGACCTTGACCGGGTCGATGACGCCGGCCTTGACCAGGTCGCCGTACTCGCCGGTGGCGGCGTTGTAGCCCTGGCCCTGCTCCAGCTCGGAGACCTTGGAGGTGATGACGTAGCCCTCCAGGCCGGCGTTCTGGGCGATCCAGCGCAGCGGCTCGTGCAGCGCCTTGCGGACGACCGCGACACCGGTGGCCTCGTCGCCGGACAGGCCCAGGCCGTCGTTCAGCACCTTGGCGGCGTGGACCAGGGAGGCGCCACCACCGGCGACGATGCCCTCCTCGACCGCGGCGCGGGTCGCCGAGATGGCGTCCTCCAGGCGGTGCTTGCGCTCCTTGAGCTCCACCTCGGTGGCAGCACCGACGCGGATGACGCAGACGCCGCCGGCCAGCTTGGCCAGGCGCTCCTGCAGCTTCTCGCGGTCCCAGTCCGAGTCGGTGTTGGCGATCTCGCCCTTGATCTGGGCGACGCGGCCGGCCACGGCCTCGGACTCGCCGGCACCGTCGACGACGATCGTGTCGTCCTTGGTGACGGTCACGCGGCGGGCCGAGCCCAGCACGTCCAGACCGGCCTGGTCGAGCTTGAGGCCGACCTCCTCGGAGATCACGGTGCCGCCGGTCAGGACGGCCAGGTCGCCGAGGATCGCCTTGCGGCGGTCACCGAAGCCCGGGGCCTTGACGGCCACCGCGTTGAAGGTGCCGCGGATCTTGTTCACCACGAGGGTGGACAGCGCCTCGCCGTCGACGTCCTCGGCGATGATCAGCAGCGGGCGGGAGGTGCCGCCCTGCAGGATCTTCTCCAGCAGCGGCAGCAGCTCCTGGATGGAGGAGATCTTGCCCTGGTTGATCAGGATGTACGGGTCCTCGAGGACCGCCTCCTGCCGCTCCGCGTCGGTGACGAAGTACGGCGACAGGTAGCCCTTGTCGAACTGCATGCCCTCGGTGAAGTCCAGCTCCACGCCGAAGGTGTTCGACTCCTCGACGGTGATGACACCGTCCTTGCCGACCTTGTCGATCGCCTCGGCGATCAGCTCGCCGACCTGGGCGTCCTGGGCGGACAGGGTGGCGACGGCGGCGACGTCGTCCTTGCCCTCGATCTCGCGGGCGACCGACAGCAGGTGCTCGGAGACGGCGGCGACGGCCTTGTCGATGCCCTTCTTCAGGGCGGCCGGGCCGGCGCCGGCGGCGACGTTGCGCAGACCCTCGTTGACCAGGGCCTGGGCCAGCACGGTGGCGGTGGTGGTGCCGTCACCCGCGACGTCGTTGGTCTTGGTGGCGACCTCCTTGACGAGCTGCGCGCCAAGGTTCTCGTACGGGTCGTCGAGCTCGACCTCACGGGCGATGGTGACACCGTCGTTGGTGATGGTCGGGGCGCCGAACTTCTTGTCGATGACGACGTTGCGGCCCTTGGGGCCGATGGTCACCTTGACGGTGTCGGCCAGCTTGTTGACACCGCGCTCCAGCGAGCGGCGGGCGTCCTCGTCGAACTGCAGGATCTTCGCCATGTTCCCTATTCCCTCGGGGGTGCGGCCTTCGCGGCGGCCGCTCGACTACGTGAACCAACAGCCACGCCCCGGTCCCCTGTCACTAGGGACACGGATCCGGGGCGTGGCAGGACGCTTTACTTCTCGATGATGGCGAGAACGTCGCGGGCGGAGAGCACCAGGTACTCCTCGCCCTGGTACTTCACCTCGGTGCCGCCGTACTTCGAGTACAGGACGATGTCACCGACGGCGACGTCGAGCGGCAGACGCTGGCCGTCCTCGAAGCGGCCCGGGCCGACGGCCAGGACGACGCCCTCCTGGGGCTTCTCCTTGGCGGTGTCCGGGATAACCAGGCCGGAGGCCGTGGTGGTCTCGGCGTCGAGCGGCTGGACCACGATGCGGTCCTCGAGCGGCTTGATGGCAACCTTGCTGCTGGTGGTCACGTCCGAGCTCCCCTTCGGAGATTACGGGGTTTTCTAACGGGTAGGGGCGAACACACGCGTCTGCCGTCGCGGGGGTCAGACACGCACTGTCGCGTTAGCACTCCCCCGGTGGGGAGTGCTAGGACGACCATAGGCCGCAGTTAGCACTCAGTCAACCAGAGTGCCAACGACGCGCCCGTCGGCACCACGCCGTGGATGAGTGGCCGTACTCATGTGCGAAGGCCCGGGGCCGCGGACCCGGTCCATGACCGAGCCGGTCCGAGCGGCCCCGGCCCGTGCCGCGACCGGCGAGAATGGCCCTGTGGAGAACGACGACCTGCGGCCCCTGCTGACCGACCGGGGCCAGTCCCTGCTCGCCGAACTGCGCGACTTCGCGCCCGGGGAGGAGCTGGCGCTGGCCACCCGGCTGCGCAAGGAGCACCCCGCCGATCTGGTGTCGGCGGCCTTCGGGCAGGCCCGGCTGCGGCAGCGGGCCCGGGCCAAGTTCGGGGCCGACGCCGATCTCATGTACTTCACGCCCAACGGCGTCGAGCAGTCCACCCGGCGCGAGGTCGCCGAGTGGCGGGCGCGGCGCTTCGCGGACCTCGGGGTGAAGCGGCTGGCCGACCTCTGCTGCGGGATCGGCGGCGACGTGCTGGCGCTGGCCCGGGCGGGCGTCGAGGTGCTCGCCGTCGACAAGGACCCGGCCGCCTGCGCCGCCACCGCCGCCAATGCGGCCGCCCTGGGCCTGGCCGACCGGGTCGAGGTGCGCTGCGCGGACGTCGCCGACGTCGACGTCACCGGCTTCGACGCGGTCTTCACCGACCCGGCACGGCGCACCTCGCGCGGCCGGGTCTTCGACCCCGAGGCGTACGCGCCGCCGCTGTCCTGGGCGATCGGGGCCGGCCGGCGCACCCCGGTCGGCGCGCTGAAGGTGGCCCCCGGCATCCCGCACGAGGCGGTGCCGGCCGACGCGGAGGCCGAGTGGGTCTCCGACCACGGCGACGTCAAGGAGGCGGTGCTCTGGTTCGGCACCCGGGCCGAGCGCCCGCACCGCGCCACCCTGCTGCCGCAGCGGGCCAGCCTCACCGGCGGCGACCTGCCCGATCCGCCGGCCGGCCCGGTCGGCCGCTACCTGTACGAGCCGGACGGCGCGGTGATCCGCGCCCATCTGGTCGCCGAGGTGGCGGAGCGGGTGAGCGGGCGGCTGATCGACCCGAAGATCGCCTACGTCACCTCGGACGAGCTGGTCGACACCCCCTACGCGCACGGCTTCGAGCTGACCGACGTGCTGCCGTTCCACATCAAGAAGCTCAAGGCGCTGCTGCGCGAGCGGGGCGTCGGCACGGTGGTGATCAAGAAGCGCGGGATGGCGATCACCCCGGAGGAGCTGCGCCGCCAGCTGAGGCCCAGCGGCCCGAACACCGTCACGGTGATCCTCAGCCGCACCGACCACGGCCCGCTGATGATGCTCGGTCACCCGGTGACCGGGCCGGCCGCGGCCGTTCAGGCGGGCGGCGCCGCGATGTAGTCCTCCAGCCGGGCCACCGCGAAGCCCTGCTCCTGGATCCGGGCCAGCAGCTCCCCGAACATCTGCGTCATCGTCTCGCCCTTGAGGTCCTTCGGGCCCCGGAAGTGGGCGAGCACGATGTCGCCGGGCCGCAGCTTCTTGTCCGCCGCCTGGTACTGCATGTCGTGGATCTGCATCGACTCGCGCCACAGCACGATCGCCTTCGGCCCGCACTGCTGCACCGCGGAGTTGAGCGCCGGCGTGTTGGCGCCGTCGCCGTACGGCGGGCGGAACAGCAGCGGCGGGGTGCCGTACTGCTGGGTGAGCGCGGCCTGGGCGTCGCAGACCTCGGACTTCTGCTTCTCCGGCGCCACCCTGCTCAGCTGGGCGTGGTCCACGGTGTGGTTGTGGACGTGGTTGCCGAGCGCCTGGAGGCGCTTGAAGTAGCCGTAGTCGTCCTTGACGATGTCGCGGGTCAGGAACATCGAGACCGGCACCTTGAGGTCGGTCAGCATCTCGACGAACGCCGGGTCCTTCTCGGCGCCGTCGTCGATGGTGAGGAAGACGACCTTGTCGGTGGTCCGCACCTCGCTGAACACCGGGACCGGGCCGGTCCGCTGGAGCTTCACCGGCTTGTCGGCGGGCGCGGGGGGCGCCGGCGGCAGCGGCGTGAGGTGCCACTTCGCCCAGGCGGCGGCGTCCCCGGCGGCCGGGGCGGGCGGCGCGCTCGGCGGCGCACTGGCCGCGCCCTGCGGCGACGCGGCCCCGGCCGGGGCGGTGGCGCTGCTCGGCGCCACCAGGGCGGCGGAGGCGGCCCCGCTGTCGCCCCCGCCCGCGCACCCGGTGGCGGCGGCCAGCAGGACCACCGCCCCCGTCGCGTACGCCGTCGTCCTGCTCCGCCCGTGCCTGTTCACCGCGCCGTGCTCCCCGCTCCCGTTCAGCGATCCCGCTCGCTAGCACGGTAACGGTCGGACGTTCGGTTCCCGGTCGGGCGTGCGAACGCTACGAGCGGCTACTCCACATGCTCGCTGGTGAAGGACCAGCGGTGCACCGGACGGCCCAGCAGGCCGGCGGGCGGCTCGGCCACCGGCACCGGCTCGCCGGACCACCAGGTGATCAACAGCACACGCTCGCCGGGAGCGGCGAACAGCTCGGCGCGCAGCAGTCCGGTACGGCCGCGCAGCGCGGGCAGCGCGGTCTCCCGGACCCAGGCGGAGAGCTCGGCGCCCCGCCCGTCGGCGGCCCGGGCCTCCCACATCGCGGCGGTGGTGCTCACGCCTGCCCGCCCAGGGCCTGGTAGGCCTGGCCGTGGAAGTCGGTGTGCGGGACGTGGACCTCGGTGACGGGCAGCGAGGAGTCCGCCGACAGGTCGAAGGAGGACGGCGCGCGGTCCCGCCAGACCATCTCGGAGCCGAGCGCGGCGACCATCGCGCCGTTGTCGGTGCACAGGCCCGGGCGCGGCACCCGCAGCCGGATGCCGGCCTTGTCACAGCGCTGCTGGGCCATCTCGCGCAGCCGCGAGTTGGCCGCGACGCCGCCGCCGATCATCAGGTGGTCGACGCCGTTGTCCTTGCAGGCCTTGACCGCCTTGCGGGTCAGCACGTCGGTGACCGCCTCCTGGAAGGACGCCGCGACGTCGGCGATCGGCACCTCCTCGCCGGCCCGGCGCCTGGCCTCCACCCAGCGGGCGACGGCGGTCTTCAGGCCGGAGAAGGAGAAGTCGTACTCCGGGTCCCTGGGGCCGGTCAGGCCGCGCGGGAAGGCGATCGCCTTGCGGTCGCCCTCGCGGGCGGTGCGGTCCACCACCGGGCCGCCGGGGAAGCCGAGCCCGAGCACCCGGGCCACCTTGTCGAAGGCCTCGCCGGCCGCGTCGTCGATGGTCGCGCCGAGCGGGCGCACATCGCTGGTGATGTCCTCGCTGAGCAGCAGCGAGGAGTGCCCGCCGGAGACCAGCAGGGCCATCGTCGGGGACGGCAGGCGGCCGTGCTCCAGCTGGTCCACGCAGATGTGCGAGGCGAGGTGGTTGACGCCGTACAGCGGCTTGTCCAGGGCCCACGCGTACGCCTTGGCGGCGCTCACGCCGACCAGCAGCGCGCCGGCCAGGCCGGGCCCCGCGGTGACGGCGATGCCGTCCAGGTCGCTCGCCTTGACGCCCGCGGTGTCCAGGGCGCGCTGGATGGTGGGGACCATCGCCTCCAGGTGCGCGCGGCTGGCGATCTCGGGGACGACGCCGCCGAACCGGGCGTGGTCGTTGACGCTGGAGGCCACCGCGTCGGCGAGCAGGGTGGTGCCGCGCACGATGCCGACGCCGGTCTCGTCGCAGGAGGTCTCGATGCCGAGGACGAGCGGTTCGTCAGCCATGGGGGGTGTCCTTCTTCACGTCCGGTCGCGGGTGGTCCGCGGGTTCGTCGAGGTCTTCGGGGGCGGCGGCACCGTCGACGGCGGCGGCCGCGAGGTCGAGGCGCATCACCAGCGCGTCGATGCCGGCCGGCTGGTAGTAGCCACGCCGGATGCCGACCGGCTCGAAGCCGAAGCGCTCGTAGAGCCGCTGCGCGCGGGTGTTGTCCACCCGCACCTCCAGCAGCAGGTCCGCACACGCGCGCCGGGCGGCCTCCCGGACCAGGTCGGCGAGCAGCGCCGCGCCGAGCCCGGTGCCCTGGTGGCGGCCGTCCACGGCGATGGTCTGCACGTCTCCCTCGGCGGCCACCGCCATCAGCCCGGCGTAGCCGACGATCGTGCCGTCCGGGGTGACGGCGACGGTGTAGTGGCGGGTGCCGCCCGGGTGGGCCTCGGCCAGCTCGGACCAGAACATGCCGGCGGACCAGGCGTCCTCGGGGAACAGCTCCAGTTCCAGCGCCAGCACCGGGGCGATGTCCCACCAGCGCATCGGGCGCAGCGTGGCGGCGGGGACGGCGGTGGTGCGCGCGGCCCCGTCGGTGCTCGGGCCGGTCACGCCGGGAGCACCGCCTTGTAGCCGGCCGGCACCTGGGCGTCCGGGCGGCGCAGGTAGAGCGGGGCGTTGGGCAGCAGGTCCCGGCCGGCGGCCAGCTCGGCGGCGGCGAAGTCGGCGAGCGCGCCGGCCGAGACGTGCTCGGGGCCGTGCGCGCCGGGGAAGGTGTCCGGGTAGAGCAGCGCGCCGGCGCCGACCGAGCGGGCCGGCGGCGTCAGCTCGCCCGGGCGGTCCACCGACGGGCCCTCGGTCCGGCGGCCCTCGGCGTCGTACGCGGCCCAGTAGACCTCCTTGCGGCGCGCGTCCGTGGCCACCGTGAACGGCTCGCCGGCCAGGCCCTCGGCGCGGGCCCGGTGGGCGATCGCGTCCAGGGTGCAGACGCCGTGCACCGGCAGGCCCAGGGCGTGGCCCAGCGCGGCGGCGGTCACCAGGCCGACCCGCAGGCCGGTGTAGGGGCCGGGGCCGACGCCCACGGCGATGCCGGTCAGCCGGTGCTTGTCGACACCGGCCGCCCGCAGCACCTGGTCGATCGCGGGCAGCAGGAGTTCGCCGTGGCGCCTGGCGTCGACCTGATCGGTCTCGGCGAGGACGGCCGTGCCGTCGTGGACGGCGGCGGTGACGGCGGGGGTAGCGGTGTCGAACGCGAGCAGCAGCACGGGTCAAGGTTAGGCCCTCTCTTCCGGATCACGTCGGGCGGTGACCTGTCGGGACCCGGTCCGGTCCCGGCGTCCGGCGCGGACGCGCCGCACCGGCCGGTGTCCGCCGCACGACCGAAAACCCGCTCCACGGCGGAACACACGTCCGACGCGATGCGGACCGGACGGGCGAACCTGGCACGATGGGGCCGACGGTTGTTGGGACGGCGGTGGGAGCACACGTGGCGAAGATGGGTCCTGGAGTAGTGGTCACGGGGCTGACCCTGGGGGCCCTGGCGGTGGTGAGCCTGCTGGCCTTCCAGGCCAACGGCGCGCAGGACCGCGCGATCGCGGCCAATCCCGGCGCGAGCACCTCCGCCTCGTCCAGCGGGCCGGCCGCCTCGGCCACCCCGACCGCCACGCCCACGCCGACCGCCCCGACGCTGCCCGCCGCGGGCACCGGCACCGGGCTGCGGGTCGTCTACTCGGTCGGCTCGCACTACGTCTGGCTGATCGACCCGAAGAAGACCCCGCAGGTGGTGGCCGCCTTCCCGGTCACGCCGGGCACGGTCGAGCCGGCCCTCGGCAGCTACCCCGTGTACAGCCGCACCCAGTCCGGCACCGGCACCGACGGCAAGCAGATCGAGCACGTGGTGCGGTTCGCCCAGCAGAACGGCGTGGTGTTCGGCTTCAGCGCCCCCGTCGACGGCGCCACCGGCACGCCGGCCGCCGCCCCGACGAGGTCCGCGTCGGGCACGCCCTCCGCGATCGGCGGCGGCGACACGAAGGCCAAGACCGGCGGCATCCGCAGCAGCCGGGCGGACGGCCAGCTGCTCTGGGACTTCGCGCCGAAGGACACCAAGGTGGTCGTGATCGCCTGACCCGGGTGTGGATCAGGCGGCGCGGCGGGTGTCGTGCGCGCCGCCGTCCACCGGCGGCTCCTCGGGCCGCGGGTTCGCGGCCGGACGGCGCCCGGGCGGGGTGGAGACCGCCTCGGCGGCCGCGCAGGCGGCCAGCAGGGCCCGCATCGGCTCCGCCGCGGCTCGGCGGTCGGGCCCCTCGGCCCCGGTCCCGCGCGGTTCGCGCTCCGGGGCGGGCGTGGTGCTCGGCATGGCGCCTCCCTAGTTAGGCAGACCTAACCTCAAAGCCCATCCCACCACGCCCGGGACCCCGACCGCAACATCTTCCCGACAGCCTGTCGGCAAACCGTGACCCGCCCGGCCGCCTCCCTCAGGCCAGCACCGACAGGTCGACGCCGTCCCAGCGCGGGCCGATCCCGGTCAGCTCCACCCGGCGCGGGTCCAGGTCGTCGGCCGCCGCCTCGGCGCCGATGGCCCGCTCGATCCGGACCTCCAGCCGGTCCTCCGAGAGCCGCTCGACCTTGCCCTCGCCCCACTCGACCACCACCACCGACTCGGGCAGCGAGACGTCCAGGTCGAGGTCCTCCATCTCGTCGAGGTCCCCGCCCAGCCGGTACGCGTCGACGTGCACCAGGGCCGGGCCGCCGACCAGCGACGGGTGCACCCGGGCGATCACGAAGGTCGGCGAGGTGACCGCGCCGCGCACCTGGAGCCCCTCGCCGAGGCCCCGGGTCAGCGTGGTCTTCCCCGCTCCCAGCTCGCCGGAGAGCAGCACCAGGTCCCCCGGCCGCAGCAGCGCGGCCAGCTCCCGGCCGAGCCGGCCCATCCGGTCGGGGGTGGCGGCGGTGAGAGTGGCGTGCGAGCCCATGCGCGAATCAAGCCCTTCGGTCCGTACGGCGGCGCACCGGCCCTCGGGCGCCCCCGCTACCGTGCCACATCCCCGGCGCCGTGCTCGACGCCGGGCGCGCTACGCCGGCGGGGTGGCGCCGCGGAAGCGGGCGGCCTGCTCGAACAGCTCGGCCAGCCGGCGGTCGACCACGTCGGGGCGCTCCAGCATCACCAGGTGCCCGGCGTCCTCGACCAGGACCAGCTCGGCGCCCGGCAGCTGTTCGGCCATCACCTCGCCGTGGCCGGGCGGGGTCAGCAGGTCCTTGGTGCCGGTCAGCACCAGCACCGGGATGCCACGCAGCGCGGCGAGCGCCTCGGTCTTCTCGTGCGCCGAGAACACCGGGTAGAACTCGGCCACCACGTCGATCGGGGTGGCGTCCAGCATCTGCTCGGCGAACCGGGCCACGCCCGGGTCGACGTCCTTCCCGCCGAACGAGAACCGCCGGTAGAAGACGGCGCTGACGTCCGTACCCAGCCGGCGGGTCGCCTCCACCAGGTCCACCTGGCGGCCGAGCAACTTCATCATGCTCGGCGCGACCCGGCGGAACAGCCGGGCGCCGGCCAGCGGCAGACCGAAGGTGACGGCGTCCCAGTTCCCGGCCAGGGTGCCGATCAGCGCCACCCCGGCGACCCGCTCGCGGAACAGCTCGGGGTACTGGTCGGCCAGCGCCATCACCGTCATGCCGCCCATCGAGTGGCCGACCAGCACCAGCGGGCCGGTCGGCGCGACGGCGTCGAGCACGGCCTTGAGGTCACCGCCCAGCTGGTCGATGGAGGCGGGCTCGCCGGCCAGGAAGGAGCGGGAGCGCTCGGAGCGGCCGTGGCTGCGCTGGTCCCAGAAGACCAGGCGCAGCCCGTCGCGGAACGCGGCGCGCTGGAAGTGCCAGCTGTCCTGGTTGAGGCAGTAGCCGTGGCAGAAGACCACGGTCAGCGGTCCGGCGGCGCCGTCCGGCTCACCGGTCCCGTCGAGCTCGACGTACAGCTCGGTGCCGTCCGCGGCGGCGACGGTGCGGGGGCGGCCGCGCAGCGAGCCGTACGGGGCCTTGGCGTCCAGCTCGGCGCGGGCCCGGCGGCGCATCGTCCGGCCGACCGTCAGCCGCTCGATCGCCACGCCGGCGGCGGCGCCGGCCGCGAGCACGCCGACCGAGATGCCGATCAGGCCGGCCCGGCTCACCCCGGTGGCCGTCCCGGCCGCCCTGACGGCGCGGGCCACGCCGCTGACCGCCTCGACCGGGTCGGCGCCGGACTGCCCGCTCATCCGAACAGGCCCTCGTCCAGGCCGCCGACGTAGCGGCGCGGCACCCGGGAGCCGATCCGGGTGACGATCTCGTAGGAGATGGTGCCGCAGGCGCGGCCCCAGTCCTCGGCGGTCGGCTCACCGCGGTCGCCGTTGCCGAAGACCAGCACCTCGTCGCCGATCGGCGGGGTGTCGCCGCCGAGGTCGACGACGAACTGGTCCATCGCCACCCGGCCGGCCACGGTGCGCCACTTGCCGTCGACCTGCACCGGGCCGGTGCCGCTGGCGTGCCGGGGGATGCCGTCGCCGTAGCCGAGCGGGACCAGGCCCAGCGTGGTCGGGCCGGGGGTGGTGTAGTGGTGGCCGTAGCTGACGCCATGGCCGCCGGGAACGTGCTTGACCAGGGCCAGCCGGGCGGTCAGCGACATCACCGGGCGCAGTCCGAAGTCGGCCGGCGAGCCGACCTCCGGGACCGGCGAGAGCCCGTACATCGCGAGGCCGGTGCGGACCATGTCGAAGTGCGACTGCGGGAGAAGCAGGGTGGCCGGCGAGTTGGCCAGGTGCCGCACCTCGGGGCGCAGGCCGGCCGCCTCGGCGGTGGCCAGAGCGGCGCGGTAGGCGTCCAGCTGGGCCTGGATGGAGGGGTGGCCGGGCTCGTCGGCGGCGGCGAAGTGCGACCAGACGCCGACCACGGTGAGCAGGCCGTCCAGCTCGGCCCGGCGGGCGGCGGCGACCAGCTCGGGCCAGTCGTGCGGCTGGCAGCCGTTGCGGCCGAGGCCGGTGTCGGCCTTCAGGTGCACCCGGGCCGGTATGCCGGTGGCGCGGACGGCGTCGAGCAGTTCGGTGAGCGCCCACTGGCCGCTGACCGAGATGTCGAGGTCGGCGAAGAGGGCCTCGCGCCAGGGGCCGCCGGGGGTCCACAGCCAGCACAGGACGCGGGCCTGGTCCGGGCGGATGCCGGCGGCGCGCAGCGCGAGCGCCTCCTCCGGCGTCGCCGTGCCCAGCCAGCGGACTCCTGCGGCGACCGCCTCCCGGGCGCACCGGACGGCGCCGTGGCCGTAGGCGTCCGCCTTGACCGCGGCCATCACCGTGGCACCGCCGACCCGCTCGCGCAGCGTGTCGAGGTTGCCGCGCAGCGCGGCGAGATCGATGGTCGCCTCGGCTCGCGCGCCTTCGGTGAGCGTGGCCATCACGGTCGTCTTCGCAGTTGTCATCAGGGTCAGTCTCCCAGACGTCCCAGGGTCCTCGCCGAACGGCCCGTCGGCGCACCGCTCCCCCGTAACCCCCCACCCCTCCCCGGACGCCCACGAATCACCCCCCGGTTCCCTCCCCTTCACCGGACCGGGCGCCCGGGCCCGCCGCCGAGCGGACGTCGTTCCAGGCGGCCGGGAGGGCGGCCGCCACCTCGGGGGCGGTGACGGGGGCGCCGGGGGTTCCCGCGGTACGGCGGGCGGCGAGGCCGTGCAGGTAGGCGGCCACCGAGGCGGCGTCCAGCGGGGCGAGGCCCGCGGCGAGCAGCGAGCCGGCCAGCCCGGCCAGGACGTCCCCGCTGCCGGCCGTCGCCAGCCAGGAGGTGCCGGTCGGGTTCACCCGGACGGCTCCGCCCGGGTCGGCGACCACCGTGGTCGAGCCCTTCAGCAGCACCGTCGCCCGGTACGCCGCCGCGATCCGGCGCGCCGTGGCCAGCCGGGCGGCCGCCAGCTCGTCGGCGGCCGGCGGCCGGGCCCCGGCGCCCCCGCCCGCCCCGGCGAGCAGCCGGGCCGCCTCGCCCGTGTGCGGGGTGAGCAGCGTCGGCGCGGTCCGCCCGGCCAGCGCGTCCGGCCCGAGCCGGGCCAGCTCGGTCAGCCCGTCCGCGTCGACCAGCACCGGCACGTCGGCGGCCAGCGCTTCCGCGAGCGCCCGCTCGGCCCCCTCGCCACCGCCCGGCCCGACCACCCAGGCCTGCACCCGCCCCGCCCCGGCCGGCCCGCCCTCGGTGACCAGCGTCTCCGGGAACCGCCGCACCACCTCCTCGGCCGCCGTCCCCACGTACCGCACCGCGCCCGCACCGCCGCGCAGCGCCCCGGCGACCGCGAGCAGCGCCGCCCCCGGGTAGCGCGCCGAGCCGGCCGCCACCCCGACCACCCCGCGCCGGTACTTGTCGCTCTCCGCCCCCGGCACCGGCAGCAGCCCGGCCACGTCCGCGTGCTGCAGCGCCGCGACCTCGGCCGGCGGCAGCTCCAGCCCGATCCCCACCAGCTGCACCGCCCCGGCGCAGGAGGCGCCCGGGTCGATCAGCAGCCCGGGCTTGTAGGTGCCGAAGCAGACCGTCACGTCCGCCCGCAGCGCCACGCCCGCGACCTCTCCGGTGTCGGCGTCCACCCCGCTGGGCACGTCGACGGCCACCACCACCCCGGACCGCCCGGCGCGCGCGTACGGCCGGGCCTCCGGCCGCAGCCCACCCTGCCCGCCGATGCCGACGATGCCGTCCAGCACCAGGTCCGCGCGCGAGAAGTCGGCCAGGCCGGCGGCCTGATCCGCCACCACCCGCCCGCCGGCCGCCCGCAGCGCCGCGAGCCCGGCGGCATGCGCCCGCTCCGGGGCGAGCAGCACCGCCGACACCCGCGCCCCGCGCCGCGCCAGCGCCGCACCGGCGTACAGCGCGTCACCCCCGTTGTCCCCGCTGCCCGCCAGCACCACCACCCGGCTGCCGTACACCCGCCCGCGCCGGCGGGTCAGCAGCCGCGCACAGGTCGCGGCCAGTCCGGCGGCGGCCCGCTGCATCAGCGTCCCCTCGGGGAGCCGCGCCATCAGCGCGGCCTCGGCGGCACGGACGACTTCGACGCGATGGGCGTGACGCATGCGGAGACTCCTTCAGCGGTCGGCTACCGCCGACGCTAGCCCGCGTCACCGCCCCACGGCAGCCGGGCCTGCGGCACACTTTCGAGTGACACCCACGTCGATCCCCCGCCGGTGTCGGTCCGGATGCCTACCGTGTGGCTCGGCACGGACCCACAGGAGGGAGAAGGGCCATGGTCGCCATGCCGGCAGTCGAGCACCCGCTGGGCGAGGACAGCCTCCTCCAGGCGTTTCTGGAGTTGGACGCCCCGTTGGGGAGCAAGGCAGAGTTCATCGAAGGGGAGATCGTCGTGACGCCGCCACCGGACGGACAGCACGAGGGCGCCGTCTCGAAGCTCGCCAAGCAGTTCTTCCGAAGCGCCGCGATCGATCTGGACATCGCCGGTGTCAAGGGCCTGATCACTCCCAAGGGCCGGTTCATCCCCGACGGCACAATCGTCCCGGCCGACCAGTTCGACCATCTGGATTCCTGGGCCCCGGCGGGAGGCGTCCTCCTCGTCTTCGAGGTCACCTCGATCAACCCGCACAAGGACCGCGAGCCCAAGCGCAGGGGCTACGCCGCTGCGGGAATCCCCTGCTACCTGCTGATCGACCGCGACGAGCACACGGTCACTCTGTTCACCAACCCCGAGGGCGACGACTACATCACCCGGACCAAGGTCGAGTTCGGCAAGCCGCTCGACCTGCCCGCGCCGTTCTCGTTCACGCTCGACACGGCGCCCCTGCGGTAGGACGCAGCCACCGCAGGGGCACCCGGCCGGACTACTCGACGGTGACCGACTTCGCCAGGTTGCGGGGCTGGTCGACCTCGTGGCCCTTGGCCGTGGCCAGCTCGCAGGCGAAGACCTGGAGCGGCACGGTGGAGACCAGCGGCTGCAGCAGGGTCGGCGTGACCGGGATGCGGATCAGGTGGTCGGCGTACGGGACGACCGCCTCGTCGCCCTCCTCCGCGATCACGATGGTCCGCGCGCCGCGGGCCCGGATCTCCTGGATGTTGGAGACGATCTTGTCGTGCAGGATCGAGCGCCCGCGCGGCGACGGCACGACCACCACCACCGGCAGACCCTCCTCGATCAGCGCGATCGGCCCGTGCTTCAGCTCGCCGGCCGCGAAGCCCTCGGCGTGCATGTAGGCGAGCTCCTTGAGCTTGAGCGCGCCCTCCAGGGCCACCGGGAAGCCGACGTGCCGGCCCAGGAACAGCACCGAGCGCGCGTCGGCCAGGGAGCGGGCCAGCTCGCGCACCGGCTCCATGGTCTCCAGCACCTGCTCGACCTGCTTCGGCGCGTCGCCGAGCTCCTTGATGACGGCGAGGATCTCGTCGCCCCACTTGGTACCGCGCACCTGGCCCAGGTAGAGCGCCACCAGGTAGCAGGCGACCAGCTGGGTCAGGAACGCCTTGGTGGAGGCGACGGCCACCTCCGGACCGGCGTGGGTGTACAGCACCGCGTCCGACTCGCGCGGGATGGTCGAGCCGTTGGTGTTGCAGATCGCCAGCACCTTGGCGCCCTGCTCGCGGGCGTGCCGCAGCGCCATCAGGGTGTCCATGGTCTCGCCGGACTGCGAGATGGCGATGACCAGCGTGCCCGGGCCCATGATCGGGTCGCGGTAGCGGAACTCGGAGGCGACCTCCACCTCGCACGGGATCCGGGTCCAGTGCTCGATCGCGTACTTGGCGATCATGCCCGCGTGGAAGGCGGTGCCGCAGGCGACGATGACGACCTTGTCGACCGAGCGCAGGTCCGCGTCGGACATCCGCAGCTCGTCGAGGGTCAGCCGGCCGTCGGTGCCGATCCGGCCGAGCAGGGTGTCGGCGACGGCCTTCGGCTGCTCGGCGATCTCCTTGAGCATGAAGTAGTCGTAGCCGCCCTTCTCGGCGGCAGAGGCGTCCCAGTCGACGTGGTACTCGCGCACGTCGGCGGGGGTGCCGTCGAAGTTCGTCACCGTCACGCCGTCCCGGCGCAGCTCGACGACCTGGTCCTGGCCCAGCTCGATCGCCTCGCGGGTGTGCGCGATGAAGGCGGCCACGTCGGAGGCGAGGAAGTTCTCGCCCTCGCCGCGCCCGACCACCAGCGGCGAGTTGCGGCGGGCGCCGACCACCACGTCCGGGGCGTCGGCGTGCACCGCGACCAGGGTGAAGGCGCCCTCCAGCCGGAGGCAGACCGCCCGCATGGCCTCCGCCAGGTCGCCCCGGTACTCCTCGCCGAGCAGGTGCGCGACGACCTCGGTGTCGGTCTCCGAGCGCAGCGTGTGGCCGCGCTCGGCCAGCTCGCCGCGGAGCTGGGCGAAGTTCTCGATGATGCCGTTGTGGACGACCGCCACCCGGGCGGCGTCGTCCAGATGGGGGTGGGCGTTGGCGTCCGTCGGCCCGCCGTGGGTGGCCCAGCGGGTGTGGCCGATGCCGGTGGTGCCGCCGGGAAGAGGGGTCTCGGCGAGCGACTTCTCCAGGTTCGCGAGCTTGCCTGCCCGCTTGTCGGTGGCGAGGCTCCACTGCCCGTCGGAGCCCTGCACCTGCACCGCGACACCGGCCGAGTCGTAGCCCCGGTACTCCAGTCGCTGCAGGCCTGCGATTACTACGTCAAGGGCGGGCTGGGAGCCCACGTATCCAACAATTCCGCACATGCGTGCCAGCATAAGGGCGCTCCGTGGGCCCTTTTCGCACGGTTCGCCCGCGGGCCGTGACCGACACCACAACCACCCCGAACGGCGCTACGGCCCACAATGGAGCATGTGCTGACCGAACTCTGTACGCGTGGCGACGCCACGCCCGGCCCCTCGCCGTCCCCCTACGTGGACCTCAGCCGGGCCGAGTGGAGCGCGCTGCGCGAGCGTACGCCGCTTCCGCTGACCGCCGAGGAGGTGGAACGGCTGCGCGGTCTCGGCACCGCCCTCGACCTCGACGAGGTCCGGGACGTCTACCTGCCGCTGTCCCGGCTGCTGAACCTCTACATCCACGCCACGCACGAACTGCGCGGCGCGCTGGGCACCTTCCTCGACACGCCGGACACCGAGCGCACCCGCACCCCGTTCATCATCGGCGTGGCCGGCTCGGTCGCGGTCGGCAAGTCCACCACCGCCCGCCTGCTGCAGGCGCTGCTGGCCCGCTGGCCGGAGCACCCCCGGGTCGAGCTGGTCACCACCGACGGTTTCCTGCTGCCCAACGCCGAGCTGCGCCGGCGCGGCCTGATGGCCCGCAAGGGCTTCCCCGAGTCCTACGACCGCCGGGCGCTGATGCGCTTCGTCGCGGACGTGAAGGCCGGCAAGGAGCGGGTCACCGCGCCGGTCTACTCGCACCTGGTCTACGACATCGTGCCGGACCAGCGGCTCACCGTGGAGCGCCCGGACATCCTCATCGTCGAGGGCCTGAACGTGCTCCAGCCGGCCCTGCCCGGCACCGACGGCCGCACCCGGCTCGCGGTGGCCGACTACTTCGACTTCTCCATCTACGTCGACGCCCGCACCGACGACATCGAGAGCTGGTACCTGGACCGCTTCCGCAAGCTGCGGCAGACCGCCTTCCAGGACCCGAACTCCTACTTCCGACGCTTCACCGAGGTGCCGGAGGAGGAGGCGATGGAGTACGGCCGCCAGGTCTGGCGCACCATCAACCGGCCCAACCTGCTGGAGAACGTGCTGCCCACCCGCGGCCGGGCCACCCTGATCCTGCAGAAGGGCCAGGACCACAAGGTCCGCCGGGCGCTGCTGCGCAAGCTCTGACGGAACGACGGCTGACGACGGCTCACGACGGAGCACAAGGGTGAGGGCCCCTGCCGCGCGGCAGGGGCCCTCACCGTCGCGGGACGGTCAGCCCAGGTGGGTGCGGACCGCCTCGGCCAGCTTCTCCGCGACGGACTGCGCCTGCGCCTCGTCGGCCGCCTCGACCATCACCCGCACCAGCGGCTCGGTGCCCGACGGACGCAGCAGCACGCGGCCGGTGGCGCCCAGCTCGGCCTCGGCCGCGGCGACCGCGGCGCCCAGCTCCTCGCTGCTGCGCACCCGGCTCTTGTCGACGCCCTTGACGTTGATCAGCACCTGCGGCAGCCGGGTCATCACGGCGGCCAGGTCGGCCAGCGGCTGCTTGGTCGCCGCCAGCCGGGCGCCCAGCATCAGACCGGTCAGCGTGCCGTCGCCGGTGGTCGCGTGGTCCAGCAGGATGACGTGGCCGGACTGCTCACCGCCCAGTGCGAAGCCCTGCTCCTTCATCGCCTCCAGCACGTACCGGTCGCCGACGGCCGTCTCGACCAGCTCGACGCCCTCGCGCTGCATGGCCAGCTTGAAGCCCAGGTTGGACATCACGGTGGCGACCGCGGTGTTGCGGCGCAGCGTGCCGGCCTCCTTCATGGCGACGGCCAGGATCGCGATGATCTGGTCGCCGTCGACCTCGTTGCCGTCCGCGTCGGCGGCCAGGCAGCGGTCCGCGTCGCCGTCCAGGGCGATGCCGAGGTCCGCCGCGTGCTCGCGCATGGCGGTGCGCAGCCGGTCCAGGTGGGTGGAGCCGACGCCGTCGTTGATGTTGAGGCCGGTGGGCTCGGCGCCCAGGGTGTGCACGACCTCGGCGCCGGCCCGGGCGAAGGCCTCGGGGGCGACGTACGCGGCCGCGCCGTGCGCACCGTCGATGACCACCCGGATGCCGTCCAGGCGGTTGGGCAGCACGCCGATCAGGTGGGCGACGTACTTGTCGAAGCCCTCGGTGTACTCGCGGACCCGGCCGACGTCCGCGCCGGTCGGACGGTTCCACTCCTCGCCGCCCGCCGCGTGCTTGTGGTAGTGGGACTCGATGGCGTCCTCGATCCGGTCGTCCAGCTTGTGGCCGCCGCGGGCGAGGAACTTGATGCCGTTGTCCGGCATGGCGTTGTGGCTGGCGGAGAGCATCACGCCGAAGTCGGCGCCGAGCGCGCCGGTGAGATAGGCCACCGCGGGGGTGGGCAGCACACCGACCCGCAGGACGTCGACACCCGCGCTGGCCAGGCCGGCGATGACCGCGGCCTCCAGGAACTCGCCCGAGGCGCGCGGATCGCGGCCGACCACCGCGACCGGCCGGTGGCCCTCGAAGGCCCCCGCCTCACCGAGCACGTGCGCCGCCGCGACCGACAGGCCGAGCGCCAGCTCCGCCGTCAGTCCCTCGTTGGCCACACCGCGCACGCCGTCCGTACCGAAGAGTCGTCCCACAGTCCCGTCCTCCATCGCCGCAATGCCTTGCAGTGAATCCGATCGAATCCCCGGGCTCCGCACAATGGCCGGGGAACACGACGCCCCGGAGTACACGAGGTACTCCGGGGCGTGTAGAGCGCATCCGGGGGCGTGCACCACCAGGGCGGTACGCACCCCCGGGGGCGCAATTAGCGCTTGCTGTACTGCGGCGCCTTGCGGGCCTTCTTCAGACCGGCCTTCTTGCGCTCGACGGCGCGGGCGTCACGGGTCAGGAAGCCGGCCTTCTTGAGGGCGCCGCGGTTGTTGTCCACGTCGGCCTCGTTCAGGGCACGGGCCACGCCGAGGCGCAGCGCGTAGGCCTGGCCGGACACGCCGCCGCCGCTGATGCGGGCGACGACGTCGTAACGGCCGTCAAGCTCCAGGAGCTTGAAGGGCTCGTTCACGGTCTGCTGGTGCACCTTGTTGGGGAAGTAGTTCTCCAGGGTGCGACCGTTGATCTTCCACTGCCCGGTGCCCGGGACGATGCGCACGCGGGCGATCGCCTCCTTGCGACGGCCGAGGCCGGCGCCGGGGACGGCCTCGCCGAAGCGGCCGGCCAGGGACTCGGAGGTGTAGCTCTCCTCGGAGGTGTACTCGCCCTCGACGACGGTCTCGTCGAAGTCGACCTCAAGGGTTTCGGTGGTCTCGGCCACGGTGTTCCTCAGCTCTTTTCAGTGTTGGGGGGCTTGGTGGCCGGAATTACTGCGCGACCTGGGTGATCTCGAACGGCACCGGCTGCTGGGCAGCGTGCGGGTGCTGGTCGCCCGAGTAGACCTTCAGCTTGGAGAGCATCTGGCGACCCAGGCTGTTCTTCGGGATCATGCCCTTGATGGCCTTCTCGACGGCCTTCTCCGGGTTGTTGGCCAGGAGGTCGTCGTAGCGGACCGAGCGGAGACCGCCCGGGAAACCGCTGTGGCGGTACGCCAGCTTCTGGGTCTTCTTGTTACCCGACAGGTGCACCTTGTCCGCGTTGATGATGATGACGAAGTCACCGGTGTCAACGTGCGGCGCGTAGATCGCCTTGTGCTTGCCCCGGAGGAGGTTGGCGGCCTGGGAGGCCAGGCGGCCGAGCACGACGTCGGTCGCGTCGATGACGTGCCACTGACGCTGGACGTCGCCGGGCTTGGGGCTGTACGTACGCACGGTCGTAGCCTTCGCTTTTCAGTGAGTGAGTCCTGACAGGAGCACCTGGAGGAGGGATCAGCCTGGCCGCCTTGGACGCAATTCAAGGGGGAGCCGCTGGTCGTCGACCTGATGTCTCCGGCGTACCGACCTCTCACGTGAGATAGAGCGAGCCAATACGCACATCAAGCGCCCAGGTTACCGGGAGGCGAGGGGAGGGTCAAAATTCCTCAGCGATCCCGCTCGACCCGGGTGACGTCCCAGACCGGCTCGGACGACTCGTAGACCCGGCCGTCGGCGCCGAACACCAGGAAACGGTCGAAGGTCCGGGCGAACCAGCGGTCGTGGGTGACGCACATCACCGTGCCGTCGAAGGCCTCCAGACCGGCCTGCAGCGCCTCGGCGCTCTCCAGGTCCAGGTTGTCGGTCGGCTCGTCGAGCAGCAGCGCGGTGACGCCGGACAGCTCCAGCTTGAGGATCATCAGCCGGGCCTGCTGCCCGCCGGAGAGCGACTCGAACTTCTGCTCCTCCTGGCGGTCCAGCTCGTAGCGGCGCAGCGCGCCCATCGCGGCGCCGCGGCTGAGCGCGTGCTCCTCCTCGACGATCGAGCGGACGGTGCGGCCGAGCAGTTCCGGGTGGGCGTGGGTCTGCCGGAAGTGGCCGGGCACCACACGGGCGCCGAGCTTCCAGCCGCCGGTGTGGGCGACCGTCTCGTCGCCCGCGAGCAGCCGCAGCAGGTGCGACTTGCCGGCGCCGTTGGCCCCGAGCACGCCGATCCGCTCGCCGTAGAAGACCTCCAGGTCGAAGGGCTGCATCAGGCCGGTGAGCTCCAGCCGCTCCATGGTGAAGGCGCGCACCCCGGTGCGCCCGCCCTTGAGCCGCATGGTGATGTTCTGCTCGCGCGGCGGCGCCTCCGGCGGGCCGGCGTCCTCGAACTTCTTGAGCCTGGTCTGCGCGGCCGCGTACCGGGAGGCCATCTCGTGGCTGACCGCGGCGGCCTGGCGCAGGGTGACGACCAGCTTCTTGAGCTTGGCGTGCTCCTCGTCCCAGCGGCGGCGCAGCTCCTCGAAGCGCTCGAAGCGGGCCTTGCGGGCCTCGTGGAAGGTGTCGAAGCCGCCGCCGTGCACCCAGACGCTGGAGCCGGCCGCGCCGGACTCGACGCTGATGATCTTCTCGGCGGTGCGGGAGAGCAGCTCGCGGTCGTGCGAGATGAACAGCACCGTCTTCGGGGTGGCCTTGATGGCCTCCTCCAGCCAGCGCTTGCCCGGGACGTCCAGGTAGTTGTCCGGCTCGTCGAGGAGCAGCACCTCCTCGGGGCCGCGCAGCAGCGCCTCCAGCACCAGCCGCTTCTGCTCGCCGCCGGAGAGCGTGTTCAGGCCGCGCCACTGGGCCTTGTCGAAGGGCACGCCGAGGGCCGCCATGGTGCAGACGTCCCAGTCGGTCTCGTAGTCGTAGCCGCCGACGTCGGCCCAGTCGGAGAGCGCCTGGGCGTAGGCCATCTGGGTCTTCTCGTCGTCCTGGGCGATCATCGCCAGCTCGGCGGCGTCGACCGCGCGGGCCGCCTTGGCGATCCGCTCGGGGGCGACGGAGACCAGCAGGTCACGGACCGAGGCGTCGGCGGGCAGTGCGCCCGGGCCGCCCTCGTCGTCGGCCCTGCGCTGCTCCTCGCGGCCGGTGGTGCCGACGAACTGGCGCATCACGCCGAGCCCGCCGCTGATCGTCACCGTGCCGCCGTGCGGCTGGAGGTCGCCGGCGATCATGCGCAGCAGCGTGGTCTTGCCGGCGCCGTTGGCCCCGACCAGCGCCACCGCCGCGCCCTCCCCCACCCGGAAGGACGCGTCGTCGAACAGCACCCGCCCGTCCGGCAGGTAGTACTCCAGGTGCGAAATCTCGACGTGTCCCATGGGGGCGATTGTCCCAAGCCGCCGCCCCGGACCAAAACCGATTAATCGACCGCCGGCTCCGGAGCCCCGGCGGGGGCGCCGACGGGGGCGGTGCCCGGCAGGGTCCGCATCCGGCGGGCGGCCCGGCTGCGCTCGGCGAGTCGGTCGTCCGCCGGGTAGCCGACCTCCTCCAGGGTCAGCCCGTACGGCCGGATCACGTTCACGGCCGAGTTGCGCACGCCGCCGGCCAGCACCTCGCCGGGGAACTCCACCGGCCGGTGCCCGTCGCCGACCAGCAGCATCGCGCCGACCAGCGCCCGCACCATGTTGTGGCAGAAGGCGTCGGCCCGGACGGTGGCGACCGCGAGCGAGCCCTCCTGGGCGGCGTAGGTGTCGACCGGGACACGGTCCCAGCGCAGCTCCAGCAGGGTGCGGATGGTGGTCGCGCCCTCGCGCTTCTTGCAGTACGCGGCGAAGTCGTGCTCGCCGAGCAGCAGCCGCGCGGCCGCGTTCATCCGCTCCAGGTCGAGCGGCCGGTCGTGCCAGAGCACATGGCCGCGCAGCAGCGGGTCGACGCCGCCGGGGTGGTCGGCGACCCGGTAGGCGTAGCGGCGCCAGATCGCCGAGAAGCGAGCGTCGAAGCCGGCCGGGGCCTCGGCCGCCCGGTAGATCCGGACGTCGCCCGGCAGCCGCCCGGCCAGCCGGCGCAGCAGCTTCTCGCCGTGCTGGGCCCACAGCTCGGCCGGCAGGTCGACGTGGGCGACCTGGCCGCGGGCGTGCACCCCGGCGTCGGTGCGGCCGGCCACGGTGAGCGGGAAGAGTTCGGAGCTGCGGGTGACCACCTGCAGGGCGGTCTCGATCTCCTCCTGGACCGTCCGGCGGCCGCCCTTCTGCCGGGCCCAGCCGGAGAAGTCGGCGCCGTGGTAGGCGAGGTCGAGCCGGATCCGGACGTACCCGGCGGCCGGGCCGTCCTTGACCGGAGGCTGCTCGGCGCAATCGTTGACCACTGCTCTTCACTCCCTGGACATGAGGAACGGGCCCGCTCCCCCACGGATGGGGAAGCGGGCCCGTGACACACCTAGTGGTGTCAGGCCTGCTCGGCGGCCTCGGCCTCGTCGGCCTTGGTCTCGGTGGCCTCGACCTTGGCGTCGGCCTCCTTGACGGCACGCTTGGTGGCGGCCTCGGCCTCGCCGACGGCGGTCTGCGCGACGGTCAGCGCCTCGACCAGCTCGATCACGGCCATCGGGGCGTTGTCGCCACGACGGGGACCGATCTTGGTGATGCGGGTGTAGCCACCCGGGCGGTTCTCGTAGCGCGGCGCGATCTCGGTGAAGAGGGTGTGCAGCACCGACACGTCGGTGATGGTCTTGCGCACCAGGCGACGGTTGTGGATGTCGCCCTTCTTCGCCTTGGTGATCAGCTTCTCCGCCAGCGGGCGCAGGCGGCGGGCCTTGGCCTCGGTGGTGGTGATGCGGCCGTACTGGAACAGCTCACGGGCCAGACCGGCGAGCAGCAGGGGCTCGTGGGACGGGCCGCCGCCGAGGCGGGCACCCTTGGTGGGACGCGGCATGGAATTACTCCTCGAATCTCCGACTGCGGCCGTACCAGGTACCGCAGCGGGCGTACGGGCACGGTGCCCGCACGACTTTCACGACGACGGGGGCGGTTCCGCGGAACCGCCCCCGCGGTCAAGTCTCTCAGTACTGCTCGGTCTCCGCGTAACCCGCGTCGTCCAGGTCGTCGGCGCCGAAGGCGTCGGCGGCGGCGGTCGGGTCGAACCCGGGCGGGCTGTCCTTAAGGGCCAGGCCCATGCCGGCCAGCTTCGCCTTGACCTCGTCGATCGACTTCGCACCGAAGTTGCGGATGTCGAGCAGGTCGGCCTCGGAGCGGGCGACGAGCTCACCCACGGTGTGGATGCCCTCGCGCTTGAGGCAGTTGTAGGAGCGGACGGTGAGCTCCAGCTCCTCGATCGGCAGCGCCAGGTCGGCGGCCAGGGCGGCGTCCGTCGGGGACGGGCCCATGTCGATGCCCTCGGCGTCGATGTTCAGCTCGCGGGCGAGGCCGAACAGCTCCACCAGGGTCTTGCCGGCCGAGGCCATGGCGTCGCGCGGACGCATGGCGGGCTTGGTCTCGACGTCGACGATCAGCTTGTCGAAGTCGGTGCGCTGCTCGACACGGGTGGCCTCGACCTTGTAGGTGACCTTCAGCACGGGGCTGTAGATCGAGTCGACCGGGATGCGGCCGATCTCCTGGCCGGAAGCCTTGTTCTGCACGGCGGAGACGTAGCCGCGACCGCGCTCGACGGTCAGCTCCATCTCCAGCTTGCCCTTGCCGTTCAGGGTGGCGAGGACCAGCTCGGGGTTGTGCACCTCGACACCGGCCGGCGGCGCGATGTCGGCGGCGGTGACCACACCCGGGCCCTGCTTGCGCAGGTACATCACGACCGGCTCGTCGTGCTCCGAGGAGACGACCAGCTGCTTGATGTTGAGGATGAGGTCGGTGACGTCCTCCTTGACGCCCGGCACGGTGGTGAACTCGTGCAGGACGCCGTCGATGCGGATGCTGGTGACAGCGGCACCCGGGATCGACGACAGGAGGGTACGACGCAGGGAGTTGCCGAGGGTGTAGCCGAAGCCCGGCTCCAGCGGCTCGATCACGAACCGCGAGCGGAACTCGTCGACGACCTCTTCGGTCAGCGAGGGGCGCTGAGCGATGAGCATGTTTCTGATCCTCCAGTGATCTTCGGCACCCACTATTTGATGCCGAACAGAACCAGCGTACGGGGTCCCGCAGGAAACGGGACCCCGTACGAGGTTTAAAACAGAACCCAGCGTGCCCGAAGGCGCTGCGTCAGACGCGGCGGCGCTTCGGCGGACGGCAGCCGTTGTGCGGGGTGGGGGTGACGTCCTGGATCGAGCCGACCTCCAGGCCGGTGGCCTGGAGCGAACGGATCGCGGTCTCGCGGCCGGAGCCCGGACCCTTCACGAAGACGTCGACCTTGCGCATGCCGTGCTCCTGCGCGCGACGGGCAGCGGCCTCGGCGGCCATCTGCGCGGCGAACGGGGTGGACTTGCGCGAGCCCTTGAAGCCGACGTGGCCGGCGGAGGCCCAGGAGATCACGTTGCCCGACGGGTCGGTGATCGAAACGATGGTGTTGTTGAACGTGCTCTTGATGTGCGCGTGGCCGTGAGCGACGTTCTTCTTTTCCTTGCGGCGGATCTTCTTCGCGCCGGCAGCCTGACGACCCTTGGGGGGCATAAGTCTGTTCTCCTACTGAGGTGGTCGGTCCGCTGACCCGCGGGCCGGAGGGATGTCCGGTTACGGGACGGACTACTTCTTGCCCGGCTTCTTCTTACCGGCGATCGCGCGACGCGGGCCCTTGCGGGTACGCGCGTTGGTGTGGGTGCGCTGGCCGCGGACCGGCAGGCCACGGCGGTGACGCAGACCCTCGTAGCAGCCGATCTCGACCTTGCGGCGGATGTCGGCGGCCACCTCGCGGCGGAGGTCACCCTCGACCGTGAAGTTGGCGTCGATGTACTGGCTCAGCTTGACCAGGTCTTCCTCGGCGATGTCGCGAACGCGGACATCCGGGTTGACGCCGGTCTCGGCGAGGGTCTGCTGGGCGCGGGTACGGCCGATGCCGTACACGTAGGTGAGGGCGATCTCGATCCGCTTCTCACGGGGGAGATCAACGCCGGCGAGGCGTGCCATTCAAGGCTCCTGTGGTTCTTCAGAGGTCTTGCGAGCCACCTACTCCGACACCTCACGGTGAGGGAGCCCCGGCCTCTGACCGGGGGCGGCAGTCCGTCCCTGGGACGGATCGGGTGGCCCGCTTATGACGTTTTCGCGTCGCGCGAAGTACTACGAGAAATGCTGGGGAGAGATCAGCCCTGGCGCTGCTTGTGGCGCAGGTTGTCGCAGATCACCATGACCCGGCCGTGACGGCGGATCACCTTGCACTTGTCGCAGATCTTCTTGACGCTCGGCTTGACCTTCATGTTTCAGGTTCTCCGGGTCTAGATCTGACGTTCTTACTTGTAGCGGTAGACGATCCGGCCGCGCGTGAGGTCGTAGGGGCTGAGCTCCACCACGACCCGGTCGTCCGGCAGGATGCGGATGTAGTGCATGCGCATCTTGCCACTGATGTGCGCGAGGACCTTGTGACCGTTCTGCAGCTCGACCTTGAACATCGCGTTCGGAAGAGACTCGATCACGGTGCCCTCGATCTCAATGGCGCCTTGCTTCTTAGCCATGAACTGCGAGATCCACCTTCCGGGACCGGCTACCGTATGCGGAACGCTCGTGCGAACCTGGGTCCACCCCGACCCCGCCGAGGGGGAAGAGGGCGTGCTGGAGCACGCTACGAGTGAGCCGACGGTCCATCCTACGCCAGCGCGCGGGCTGCTCCAAAACGGGGGTACCCGATCAGCGGGCGACCGGAGCGGCCAGCGGCTCGACGTGGGCGGTGCAGGCCGAGCAGCGGCGGGCGGCCTCGGGGATCTCGGTCAGGCACTCCGGGCAGGGGCGCTTCGGGGTCTTCGGCTTCTTCGGCATGTAGCGGGCGGTGGCCTTGGTCACCGGCAGCACGACGCAGAAGTACAGCACGGCCGCGGTCATCAGGAACGCGATCAGCACGTTGAGGAACTGCCCGTACGGGAAGGTCACGCCGGCGATCGTCGCCTTGTAGGAGCTGAAGTCGCCCGCGGCGCCGACCACCACGCCCACCAGCGGGGTGAGGAAGGCGGCGACGAAGCCGGTGACCACCGCGGTGAAGGCGGAGCCGATCACCACACCGACCGCCATGTCGACCACGTTGCCGCGCATCATGAAGTCGCGGAATCCCTTGAGCACTGCTCTCTCCTGCCGCTCGAAGCCACTACCGGCGCATAAAAATAGGACAAAAGCCCTGGAAGTCCAAACCCCCAGGGCCCTGATCCCTTGTCAGCAGCGGAAGTTGGCTGCTCGGAGCGGCTGCGAGGAGCCCTCGGCGCGGAACTACGCCAGCGGGTCCGGCGCGGCCGTCACACCCAGCTTGGCCAGCATCTCCTTGCCGCCGTCGAAGGCGGTCAGCACCACCGGGCCCTGCTCGGTGACGGCCACCGAGTGCTCCCAGTGCGAGGCCCAGGTGCCGTCGTTGGTGACGACGGTCCAGTCGTCCTCCAGCACGGTCGTGTGCGGGGTGCCGAGCGAGACCATCGGCTCGATCGCCAGCACGGTGCCGGGGATCAGCTTGGGGCCCTTGCCGCGGCCGCGCTCGACGTAGTTCAGCACGTGCGGCTCCATGTGCATCGCGGTGCCGATGCCGTGGCCGCCGTAGCCCTCGGTGATGCCCCACTTGCCCTTCGGCGGCAGCGGCTGGCGGCGGATGTAGCCCTCGATCGCCTTGGAGACGTCGACCAGGCGGTTGCCCTTCTTCATCTGGGCGATGCCGGCCCACATCGAGCCCTCGGTGACCCGGCTCAGCATCTCCACCTCGGGGGCGACCTCGCCGACCGCGACGGTGATCGCCGCGT
Source organism: Kitasatospora sp. NPDC097605 (assembly GCF_040302725.1). Lineage (NCBI taxonomy): Bacteria > Bacillati > Actinomycetota > Actinomycetes > Kitasatosporales > Streptomycetaceae > Kitasatospora > Kitasatospora sp. NPDC097605. The sequence continues at coordinate 58,060 of NZ_JBEOSF010000005.1, forward strand.
CGCCGTGCCAGCCGTCCAGGATCGCGCCGCAGTCGATCGAGATGAGGTCACCCTCCTGCAGCACCCGGTCGCCCGGGATGCCGTGCACGACCTCGTTGTTCACCGAGGCGCAGATCACGCCCGGGAACCAGAGGCCGCCGTGGTGGGCCCGGAAGTTCGAAGTGGCGCCGTGGTCGGTGATGACCTTGTCGGCGATGTCGTTGAGCTCCTGGGTGGTGATTCCCGGGGCGACCGCCTCACGGCACGCCTTGAGCGCCTCGGCGACGACCAGCCCGGCCGCTCGCATCTTCGCGATCTGCTCGGGGGTCTTGATCTCCACCATCTGGTCACGCCTTCCTTGGATTCCCGCCCGGGCCTTGCCGGGCGGCCGTGCACTCGTTCCACCGTACGACGCCGTACGGCCGCGCTGCCCCGGTGCGGGCAGCGCGGCCGTACGTACGTCGCTGGAAAATCAGCTGTCCTGCTTCAGCGCCTCGATCGCGCGGGCGGTGACCTCGTCGACCTTGCCGAGGGCCGGGATCGTGGCGATCAGGCCCTGCTGGCGGTAGTAGTCGATGATCGGCTCGGTCTCCGTGTGGTAGACCTCCAGCCGGGTCCGCACCTTGTCCTCGGTGTCGTCCGAGCGCTGGTACAGCTCGCCGCCGCACTCGTCGCAGACGCCCTCGGCCTTCGGCGGGTTGTAGTCCACGTGGAAGACGTGGCCGCCGTCGTTGCGGCAGAGCCGCCGGCCGGCGATCCGGCGGACGACCTCGTCCTCGGGGACCTCCAGGTCCAGCACGCCGTCCAGCTTGATGCCCTGCTCGGCGAGGAACTCGTCCAGCGCCTTCGCCTGGCCCAGGTTGCGCGGGAAGCCGTCGAGCAGGAAGCCGTTGGCGGCGTCCTCCTGGAGCATGCGGTCCTTGGCCATCCCAATGGTGACCTCGTCGGGCACCAGGCGGCCCGCGTCCATGTAGCTCTTGGCCTCGACACCCAGCGGGGTGCCCTGGCCGATGTTGGCGCGGAACAGGTCGCCGGTGGAGATGTGGGGGATGGACAGGGTCTTGGCGAGGAGGTGCGCCTGAGTACCCTTCCCGGCCCCGGGGGGTCCGACGAGGACGATACGCATCAGCGGAGGAACCCTTCGTAATTGCGCTGCTGGAGCTGGCTCTCGATCTGCTTCACAGTTTCGAGTCCGACGCCGACGACGATGAGCACGCTGGTGCCGCCGAACGGGAAGTTGGTCTGCTGTCCGAACGCGACCAGGGCGATCATCGGGATCAACGCGATCAGGCCCAGGTAGAGCGAACCCGGCCACGTGATGCGGGTGAGCACGTAGTTCAGGTACTCGGCCGTCGGACGGCCGGCCCGGATACCCGGGATGAACCCACCATACTTCTTCATGTTGTCGGCAACTTCTTCGGGGTTGAAGGAGATGGCGACGTAGAAGAAGGCGAAGAAGACGATCAGCAGGAAGTAGGTGGCCATGTAGATCGGGTGGTCACCGCGCACGAAGTGCTGGTTGATCCACACCGCCCAGCCGGCCTGGCTGTTGGTCAGCTGAACCACGAGGGCCGGGATGTACAGCAGCGACGAGGCGAAGATGACCGGGATGACACCGGCCTGGTTCACCTTGAGCGGGATGTAGGTCGACGTCCCGCCGAAGGCCCGCCGCCCGATCATCCGCTTCGCGTACTGGACCGGGATCCGGCGCTGCGCCTGCTCGACGAAGATGACGAGCATCACAACGATGACGCCGACCGCGATGACCGAGAAGAACTCGACCCAGCCGCCGCCGATGGTGCCGGAGCCCTTGATGGCCCACATCGAGGACGGGAACTGCGCGGCGATCGAGGTGAAGATCAGCAGCGACATGCCGTTGCCGATGCCGCGGTCGGTGATGAGCTCACCGAGCCACATGATCACCGTGGTGCCGGCGGTCATGGTCAGCACCATCACGGCGATCCGGAACACGCCGGTGTCCGGCACGATCTGGTTGGCGTAGACGCAGCCCGAGAACAGCGCGCCGCTGGAGGCCGTCGCCACGATGCCGGTGCCCTGGAGCACCGCCAGCGCGATGGTCAGGTACCGGGTGTACTGGGTGATCTTCGCCTGGCCGGCCTGCCCCTCCTTCTTCAGCGCCTCGAGTCGCGGGATCACGACGGTCAGCAGCTGGAGGATGATGCTCGCCGTGATGTACGGCATGATGCCGAGGGCGAAGATCGTCAGCTGGAGCAGCGCGCCACCACTGAACAGGTTGACGAGCCCGAACAGGCCGTTGTTCTCGTTGTCCTTCAGGCAGGCGTGCACCGCCTGGAAGTCCACCCCGGGGACGGGGACATGTGAGCCCAGCCGGAACAGCACCATGATGCCCAGCGTGAACAGCAGCTTCTTGCGCAGGTCGGGCGTCTGGAACGCCCGCGCGAACGCACTGAGCACGGTGCCTCCTGCGCCTCCCGCGCGTCGTCGGCGGGAGGGTCGGTCCTGAATGGGAGTTTGCGGAACGGGCTCCGTTACAGACGGCACAGGCGAGCCTATGCGCAGCCTACAAGGGAACTCCACGGACTCTAACAGTGCACGGCCGCTCGAAAGAAGCGCGTACCGCCGCTCCCCCACTCACGGGGTACGGGATGCCCGGTTTTGCCACACAAAAGAACGAGGGCCTGATCACCCCCGCGCGGACCGCCCGCACCCGGAGGACCGCGAAAAGCAGCGAGCCCCGCGTCTCCCGGAACGGGAGACGCGGGGCTCGCGGAAAGTCAGCGGGCTCAGACGAGCTCGGTGACCGTACCGCCGGCGGCGGTGATCTTCTCGGCGGCGGAGCCGGAGACGGCGTCCACCGTCACCTGCAGCGCGACCGAGATCTCGCCGGTGCCGAGCACCTTGACGAGGGAGTTCTTGCGAACCGCGCCCTTGGCGACCAGGTCCTCGACCGTGACCTCGCCACCCTGCGGGTAGAGCTCGGCCAGCTTGTCGAGGTTGACGACCTGGAACGTGATCTTGAACGGGTTCTTGAAGCCCTTCAGCTTCGGCAGACGCATGTGGAGCGGCATCTGGCCACCCTCGAAGCGCTGCGGAACCTGGTAGCGGGCCTTGGTGCCCTTGGTACCACGACCGGCGGTCTTACCCTTGGAGCCCTCACCACGACCCACGCGGATCTTGTCGGTCTTGGCACCCGGGGCGGGACGCAGGTTGTGGATCTTGATCGGGTTGTCGCCCATGATCAGTCCACCTCCTCAACCGTCACCAGGTGACGGACCGTGTGGGCCATCCCGCGGATCTCGGGACGGTCCTCCTTCACCACGACGTCGTGCATCCGCTTGAGGCCAAGCGAGCGCAGGGTGTCACGGTGGTTCTGCTTGCTGCCGATGTACGACTTGGTCTGCGTGATCTTCAGGCGAGCCATCAGGCACTCACCCCGGCAGCAGCCCGGGCGCGCAGCAGACCGGCCGGAGCCACGTCCTCGAGCGGCAGACCGCGGCGGGCGGCCACCTCCTCGGGGCGCTGGATCTGCTTGAGCGCGGCAACGGTGGCGTGCACGATGTTGATCGCGTTGTCCGAGCCGAGCGACTTCGACAGGATGTCGTGAACGCCGGCGCACTCCAGGACGGCGCGCACCGGACCACCGGCGATAACACCGGTACCGGGGGCGGCGGGCTTCAGCAGCACGACGCCGGCGGCCTTCTCACCCTGGACGGGGTGAGCGATGGTGCCCTGGATACGGGGGACCTTGAAGAAGTTCTTCTTGGCCTCCTCAACGCCCTTGGCGATGGCGGCCGGAACCTCCTTCGCCTTCCCGTAACCAACACCCACGGTGCCCTCGCCATCGCCCACCACGACCAGCGCGGTGAAGGAGAAGCGACGACCACCCTTGACAACCTTGGCGACACGGTTGATCGCGACGACGCGCTCGACGTAAGCGGTCTTCTCGACGGCGGGGGCGTTGCCCCGGTCGTCACGCTTACGGTCGCGCCGCTCGCCACCGGTGCCGCCGCCGGCGCCGCTACCGCGGCGCTGGGGTCCAGCCATTGGAATTACCTCTCTCGATTACGTCCGCCGACAGAGTCGACGAGCGGCTTAGAAGTCGAGCCCGGCCTCACGGGCCGCGTCCGCCAGGGCGGCGATGCGGCCGGCGTACCGGTTGCCCGCGCGGTCGAAGACGACCGACTCGATGCCGGCAGCCTTGGCGCGCTCGGCGACCAGGCTCCCGACCTTCTTGGCCAGCTCGGTCTTGTCGCCCTCGGCGCCCTTGATGGACACGTCGAGGGTGGACGCCGACGCCAGGGTGTGACCCTTGGCGTCGTCGATGACCTGGGCGACCATGTGGCGGTTCGAGCGCGTCACCACGAGACGCGGACGCACCTCGGTGCCGACGATGCGCTTGCGAACGCGGATCGCGCGGCGCTTGCGAGCGGCGCTCTTGTAGGCGTTGCCCTTGCCGATCTTGACAGAGACACTCATCGCTTACTTACCACTCTTTCCGACCTTGCGGCGGATGACCTCGCCCGCGTACTTGACACCCTTGGCCTTGTACGGGTCCGGCTTGCGCAGCTTGCGGATGTTCGCGGCGATCTCGCCGACCTTCTGCTTGTCGATGCCGTCCACGTGGAACTTGGTGGGCGACTCGACGACGAAGGAGATGCCCTCCGGCGCGGTGACCAGGATCGGGTGGCTGTAGCCGAGCGAGAACTCCATGTCGGAGCCCTTCGCCGCGACACGGTAACCAACACCGCTGATCTCGAGCGACTTGCGGTAGCCCGCGGTCACGCCGGTGATCATGTTCGCCACCAGCGTGCGGGTCAGGCCGTGCAGGGCCTTCGAGCGACGCTCGTCGTTCGGGCGGGTGACGACGACAGTGCCGTCCTCGCCCTTGCCGATCTCGATCGGCTCGGCGACAACGTGGGTGAGCGAGCCCTTCGGGCCCTTCACCGAGACCGCCTGGCCATCGATGGTGACGTCCACACCAGCGGGAACCTGGATGGGCAGCCGTCCAATGCGCGACATTGCTGTACCTCCCTTTCCCGAATTACCAGACGTAGGCGAGAACTTCTCCGCCTACGCCCTTCTTGGCAGCCTGCTTGTCGGTCAGGAGGCCGGACGACGTGGAGATGATCGCCACGCCCAGGCCGCCGAGCACCTTCGGCAGGTTGGTGGACTTTGCGTAAACGCGCAGACCCGGCTTGCTGATGCGCTTGATGCCGGCGATGGAGCGCTCACGGTTGGGGCCGAACTTGAGCTCGATGGTCAGCTTCTTGCCGACCTCGCCCTCAGCGGGCTCCTCAACCTTGTAGGAGGAGATGTAACCCTCCTGCTGCAGGATCTCGGCGACGTGCGCCTTGATCTTGCTGGCCGGCATCGCCACGGAGTCGTGGTACGCCGAGTTCGCGTTACGCAGACGCGTGAGCATGTCTGCGATGGGGTCGGTCATGGTCATGATGGCCTCAGGCCTCTCTCGCCGTGGTTTCTCCGCACCAGGTCCCCCTGTCGCACTCCGGGGAGTTCGACAGGGGCACAAGCACAGGGGACCTGCGACGTAGTAAGACTGGGATGCGAGCCCCTTCCTCGCGGAAGGGTCACAGCCGTCCATGGAGACGCCGTGACAGGGGGCCCGACCCCACAACCTTACGGGATTCCGTACGGCAGCCCAAAAACGGGCGGTGTGGGATCGGGCACCTCTGCCTCGCTGATGTGCCTAGGGCTGCTGGATTACCAGGAGCTCTTGGTCACGCCCGGCAGCTCGCCGCGGTGCGCCATCTCACGGAGGCAGACACGGCACAGGCCGAACTTGCGGTACACCGAGTGCGGACGGCCGCAGCGCTGGCACCGGGTGTAGGCCCGGACGCCGAACTTCGGCTTGCGCTCGGACTTCGCGATGAGGGACTTCTTCGCCATTGGCTCACGCCTCCTTGAACGGGAAGCCCAGAGCGCGCAGGAGCGCCCGGCCCTCGTCGTCGGTCTGAGCGGTGGTCACGACGGTGATGTCCATACCGCGCTGACGGTCGACCTTGTCCTGGTCGATCTCGTGGAACATAACCTGCTCGGTCAGACCGAAGGTGTAGTTGCCACGGCCGTCGAACTGCTTCGGGGAGAGGCCACGGAAGTCACGGATACGCGGCAGGGCCAGCGACACCAGACGGTCCAGGAACTCCCACATGCGGTCACCACGGAGGGTGACGTGCGTGCCGATCGGCTGGCCCTCGCGCAGCTTGAACTGCGCGATGGACTTGCGAGCCTTGGTCACGGCCGGCTTCTGACCGGTGATCGCGGTCAGGTCGCGGATCGCGCCCTCGATCAGCTTGCTGTCACGGGCGGCCTCGCCGACACCCATGTTGACCACGACCTTGACCAGGCCGGGGATCAGCATGACGTTCTCGTACGAGAACTGCTCCTGCAGCTGGCCCTTGATCTCGGAGTTGTAACGCTCCTTGAGGCGGGGGGCCACCTTCTCAACAGTCGTCTCAGACATCAGATGTCCTCACCGGTCCGCTTGGCAACGCGGATCTTGTTGCCCTGGTCGTCGAAGCGGTAGCCGACGCGGGTGACGACCTTCTTGCCGTCCTTCTCCACGACCAGCTGGACGTTGGAGACGTGCACCGGGGCCTCGACGGTCACGATGCCACCCTGGGTACCCGGACCCGGCTTGGTGTGCTTCTTGACCCGGTTGACACCCTCGACCAGGACCTTGTTCTCGGCCGGCAGGGCCTGGATGACCTTGCCCTGCTTGCCCTTGTCCTTGCCGGTGATGACCTGGACCAGGTCACCCTTCTTGATCTTCATGCTGTTCGCCATGGGTTAGAGCACCTCCGGCGCCAGCGAGATGATCTTCATGAACTTCTTGTCGCGCAGCTCGCGGCCCACCGGGCCGAAGATGCGGGTACCGCGGGGGTCACCCTCGGTGTTCTTGAGGACGACGGCGGCGTTCTCGTCGAACCGGATGTAGGAACCGTCCGGACGACGGCGCTCCTTCACGGTGCGGACGACGACGGCCTTGACCACGTCACCCTTCTTCACCGAACCACCGGGGATCGCGTCCTTGACGGTCGCGACGATGACGTCCCCGATGCCGGCGTAGCGGCGACCGGAGCCACCGAGAACACGAATGCAAAGGATCTCCTTCGCACCAGTGTTGTCGGCAACACGCAGTCGCGACTCCTGCTGGATCACAACGTTCTCCTGATCGTCAACGAGAGTCGACGGGCCGGCCGCTGCTCACACCGGCGCCCGCGCGGGGCCCGCTGCACATACGGCCGTACCTCATCGGCTTCGTTACTTGGCCTTCTCGAGGATCTCGACGACGCGCCAGCGCTTCGTCGCGGACAGCGGCCGGGTCTCCATGAGGAGGACACGGTCGCCGACACCGCACGCGTTCTGCTCGTCGTGCGCCTTCAGCTTGTTCGTACGGCGGATGACCTTGCCGTACAGAGCGTGCTTGACGCGGTCCTCGACGGCGACGACGACGGTCTTGTCCATCTTGTCGCTGACGACGAGACCCTCACGGGTCTTGCGGAAACCGCGCGTCTCGTTGGTGTTCTCAGTCATCAGGCGTTCTCCACCGTCTCGATGCCCAGCTCGCGCTCGCGCATCAGGGTGTAGATCCGCGCGATGTCCTTGCGGACGAGCTTGAGCCGTCCGTGGTTGTCGAGCTGCCCGGTCGCCGCCTGGAAGCGGAGGTTGAACAGCTCCTCCTTGGCCTCACGCAGCTTGGCAACGAGAGCCTCGTTGTCCAGCTGGCGGAGGTCAGCAGCCTTGGTAGCGGCCGACATCAGCTCTCACCGTCCTCGCGCCGGACGATCCGGCACTTCATCGGCAGCTTGTGAGCGGCGCGGGTGAGCGCCTCACGAGCAACCTTCTCGTTCGGGTACGACAGCTCGAACATGACCCGACCCGGGTGCACGTTCGCGATCCACCACTCCGGCGAACCCTTACCGGAACCCATGCGGGTCTCGGCCGGCTTCTTGGTCAGCGGGCGGTCCGGGTAGATGTTGATCCAGACCTTGCCGCCACGACGGATGTGACGGGTGATCGCGATACGAGCGGACTCGATCTGACGGTTCGTCACGTAGGCCGGGGTCACGGCCTGGATGCCGAACTGGCCGAACGCCAGCTCGGTGCCACCCTTGGCAGCGCCACGGCGCTTCGGGTGGTGCTGCTTGCGGTGCTTGACCCGACGGGGGATCAGCATTGCGGTCAGGCCTCCGTTCCGGTGTTCTCGGCAGCCGGAGCCTCGGCGGCGACCGGGGCCTGAGCCTCGGCAGCGGCGGGACGACGGCCGCGGCCACCGCGCTCGCCACCACGGCGCTCGCCACCGCGGGCGGGACGACCACCCTCGGGACGGGCCGGGCGGTTGCCCGAGCGGGCAGCGGCGTTCTCAGCGCGGACCTCGGCGATGTTCTTGACGTCGCCCTTGTAGATCCAGACCTTCACGCCGATGCGGCCGAAGGTGGTCTTGGCCTCGAAGAAGCCGTAGTCGACGTTCGCGCGCAGGGTGTGCAGCGGCACACGGCCCTCGCGGTAGAACTCCGAACGGCTCATCTCGGCGCCGCCGAGACGACCGGAGCACTGGACCTTGATGCCCTTGGCGCCGGACTTCATGGTGCCCTGCATCGACTTGCGCATGGCACGACGGAAGGAGACGCGGGAGGACAGCTGCTCCGCGACGCCCTGAGCCACGAGCTGGGCGTCCAGCTCGGGGTTCTTGACCTCGAGGATGTTCAGCTGGACCTGCTTGCCGGTCAGCTTCTCCAGGTCGCCGCGGATGCGGTCGGCCTCGGTGCCACGGCGACCGATGACGATGCCGGGGCGAGCGGTGTGGATGTCGACGCGGACGCGGTCGCGGGTGCGCTCGATCTCGACCTTGGAGATGCCGGCGCGCTCCATGCCCTTCGTCATCATGCGACGAATGGCGACGTCTTCCTTGACGTAGTCCTTGTACAGCTTGTCGGCGTACCAGCGGGACTTGAAGTCCGTGCTGATGCCGAGGCGGAACCCGTGCGGGTTAACCTTCTGGCCCATTACCGGGTCCCTTCCTTGCTGCTGACGACCACGGTGATGTGGCTGGTCCGCTTGCGGATCCGGTAGGCGCGGCCCTGGGCACGCGGACGGAACCGCTTCAGGGTCGGGCCCTCGTCAACGTACGCCTCGGAGATGTAGAGGTCGTCCACGTTGGAGTGGTTGTAGTTGTGCGCGGCGTTGGCAATGGCGCTGTCGAGCACCTTGCCGACCGGCACGGTGGCGGCCTGCGGAGCGAAACGCAGGACGGCCTGGGCCTCCGTGGCATTCATGCCACGGATGAGGTCCACCACGCGGCGGGCCTTCATGGGCGTCACGCGGATGTACCGCGCCTGTGCCCTGGCTTCCATGGTTGTCCCCTTAATGGAGTAAGTCATTGAGTCGGTCTGGCTTTGAAGCTCAGGCGACTAGCGACGCTTCGACTTGCGGTCGTCCTTGACGTGGCCGCGGAAGGTACGGGTCGGAGCGAACTCGCCCAGCTTGTGGCCGACCATCGACTCGGTGACGAACACCGGGACGTGCTTGCGACCATCGTGAACCGCGATCGTGTGGCCGAGCATGCTCGGGGAGATCACGGAGCGACGGGACCAGGTCTTGATGACGTTCTGGGTACCCGCCTCGTTCTGAGCGTCCACCTTCTTGATGAGGTGGCCGTCGATGAAGGGGCCCTTCTTAAGACTGCGCGGCATCTGACCTGCTCCTAGCGCTTCTTGTTGGTCTTGCGGCGGCGCACGATGAGCTTGTCCGACGCCTTGTTCGGGCGACGGGTACGGCCCTCGGGCTTACCCCACGGCGAGACCGGGTGGCGACCACCGGAGGTCTTACCCTCACCACCACCGTGCGGGTGGTCGATCGGGTTCATGGCGACACCACGCACGGTCGGGCGGACGCCCTTCCAGCGCATGCGGCCGGCCTTGCCCCAGTTGATGTTCGACTGCTCGGCGTTGCCGACCTCGCCGACGGTCGCGCGGCAGCGCGCGTCCACCAGGCGGATCTCACCGGAGGGCATGCGCAGGTGCGCCATCTTGCCCTCACGCGCCAGCAGCTGGATGCCGGAACCGGCCGAGCGGGCCAGCTTGGCACCGCCACCGGGACGCAGCTCCACCGCGTGGATGGTGGTACCGACCGGGATGTTGCGCAGCGGCAGGTTGTTGCCCGGCTTGATGTCGGCGCCAGCGCCGTTCTCGATCCGGTCACCCTGCGCGATGCCGCGCGGCGCGATGATGTAGCGCTTCTCGCCGTCCGCGTAGTGCAGGAGCGCGATGCGCGCGGTGCGGTTCGGGTCGTACTCGATGTGCGCGACCTTGGCCGGCACGCCGTCCTTGTCGTGACGACGGAAGTCGATCACACGGTAGGCGCGCTTGTGACCGCCACCCTGGTGGCGAGCGGTGACACGACCGGCGTTGTTACGGCCGCCCTTGCTGTGCAGGGGGCGAACCAGCGACTTCTCCGGCGTGGACCGCGTGATTTCGACGAAGTCGGCCACGCTCGAGCCACGACGGCCCGGCGTAGTCGGCTTGTACTTGCGGATACCCATTTTCGTCCTCGTCTTGATCGACGATCACGGCCTCCGTCAGGAGGTCGGACCACCGAAGATGTCGATGCGGTTGCCCTCGGCCAGCGTCACGATGGCGCGCTTGGTGTCCTTGCGCTTGCCGAAACCCGTCTTGGAGCGCTTGCGCTTGCCCTGACGGTTGATCGTGTTGACAGCCTCGACCTTGACCGAGAAGACCGCCTCGACGGCCTGCTTGATCTGGGTCTTGTTGGCGCCCGGCGACACGATGAACGTGTACTTGTTCTCGTCGAGGAGGCTGTAGCTCTTCTCGGAGATAACCGGCTTCACCAGGACGTCACGGGGGTCCGTGAACGTCTTGCTCGTAACGTCGCTCATCAGGCGGCGCTCCCTTCGAGCTCGCCCTCAGCGGCAACGGCCTTGGCGGACGCGGCCGGACCGGCCACGAAACGCTCGAAGGCGGCCTGGGTGAAGACCACATCGTCGGAGACGAGCACGTCGTAGGTGTTCAGCTGACCGGCGTCCAGGATGTGGACGTTCGGCAGGTTGCGAGCGGACTTCAGGCCCAGCTCGTCCGCACGCTCGACGACCAGGAGGACGTTCTTGCGCTCGGTGATCTTGCCGAACAGGCTCTTGGCGGCCTTGGTCGACGGCGCCTCGGTCGCGGTCACGCCGGTGACGACGTGGATGCGGTTGTGGCGGGCCCGGTCGGTGAGCGCACCACGCAGGGCGGCGGCGATCATCTTCTTCGGGGTCCGCTGCGAGTAGTCGCGCGGCACGGGACCGTGCACGACGCCACCGCCGGCGAACTGCGGCGCACGGGTCGAGCCCTGACGGGCGCGGCCGGTGCCCTTCTGGCGGTACGGCTTCTTGCCGCCGCCGCGGACCTCGCCACGAGTCTTGGTCTTGTGGGTGCCCTGACGGGCCGCAGCGAGCTGCGCCACGACGACCTGGTGCATCAGCGGAACGCTGACCTTCGCGTCGAAGATCTCGGCCGGAAGCTCAACGCTGCCGGTCTTGTCGCCAGCCGGCGACAGGATGTCAATGGTGGTCATTTCCTCACAGCCCCTTCGCCGCGGTGCGGACGAGGACGAGGCCGCCGTTCGGGCCCGGGATCGCGCCCTTGATGAGGAGCAGACCCTTCTCCGCGTCGACCGCGTGAACGGTCAGGTTCTGGGTGGTCACACGCTCGTGGCCCATCCGACCCGCCATCCGCAGGCCCTTGAACACGCGGCCCGGGGTGGCGCAGCCACCGATGGAACCGGGCGAGCGGTGCTTGCGCTGGGTGCCGTGACCGGCGCCGAGACCACGGAAGTTGTGGCGCTTCATGACACCGGCGAAGCCCTTGCCCTTGGAGGTGCCGGTCACGTCGACCTTGACACCCGCCTCGAACACCTCGGCGGTGAGCTCCTGGCCGAGGGTGTACTCGGACGCGTCCGAGGTACGGATCTCGACCAGGTGACGGCGCGGGGTGACACCGGCCTTGGCGAAGTGGCCCGCGAGGGGCTTGTTCACCTTGCGGGGGTCGATCTCGCCGAAGCCGAGCTGGACGGCGTCGTAGCCGGCCGCGCTGTCGGCGGTGTGGACCTGGGTCACGACATTCGGCCCAGCCTTGACGACGGTCACCGGAACGATCCGGTTGTTCTCGTCCCAGACCTGGGTCATGCCGAGCTTCTCGCCCAGGATGCCCTTAATCTGCTTAGCCATCTTCGGTGCGCCTCTCAGAGCTTGATCTCGATGTCGACGCCCGCCGGCAGGTCGAGACGCATGAGCGAGTCAACCGTCTTCGGCGTGGGGTCGAGGATGTCGATCAGACGCTTGTGAGTACGCATCTCGAAGTGCTCGCGCGAGTCCTTGTACTTGTGCGGCGAGCGGATGACGCAGTACACGTTCTTCTCAGTGGGCAGCGGCACCGGGCCCGCGACCTGCGCACCAGTACGGATCACCGTCTCGACGATCTTCTTCGCCGAGGAGTCGATGACCTCGTGGTCGTAGGCCTTGAGCCGGATGCGGATCTTCTGTCCCGCCATGGCTACCTTGTAGTCCTTCTGTCCTAGTCACTGCACGACCCCCGCTCCGACCCCCGCGCTCGGGCGTGTCGCACTCGCGCTTGCAAAAAACCGGCGATCGACTCGTCGGTTTCAAACTTTCGGGGTGGGGGGAGCCGGGCCGAGGCCCCGCACACGCTTCCCGGAAGATTCCCGTACGTCCGCCCCGCAGCTGCCGTGGCGTAACACTCACGCTTGACGGCCATCACGGGAACGACGAGTACATGGGACTCGCTTCCGGTCCTCCCGGCGGGAGGCGCGCAGCATCGGCAACTCAACCGAGCAACTTGGACATACTGCCACAGTCGTGAGCCGGAAAGCCAATCGGGGCCGGTGAGGCGTACCTCACCGGCCCCGGCGGGGCGATCCGGACGGCTACTGCTTCGGGCCGTTGTCCCAGGGGGCGCGGCGGCCGCAGACCTCCTGCCACTCGTCCACCGCGACGCCCGCGCACCAGATGAACTTGTCGGTGTCGGCGACCGGCTCCCAGTCCTTGATGATGATGTCCGAACAGCTCGTCGCCGGCGCGTACTTGGGGCAGCTGCCGTCGGCCTTCTTGATGGTGTGCGCCCGCCAGGCGTCCAGGCCCATCCGGCCGTACTTCTGGTCCTCCGGCATGTAGCGGTTGACCGACCAGGAGGCGCCCATCGTGCCGAACAGGGCGAGCGCGCAGACCAGGCCCGCCGCCAGCTGCCGCAGCATCCGGCCGGACAGCACCTGGGTGCCGGCCGGGGCGTCGTCCTTGCGGAGCACCCGCTCCAGCCAGCCGCTCCCCCGGTGGTAGGCCGCCATCAGCCCGAGCACCGCGAGGATCATCAGGCAGTACAGGATGATCCAGGTGGTCCGCGGGTACAGCGCGACGGCCTGGCTCTGGGCCATCTTGGCGGCGAAGGTGAACCGCATCAGCCAGGCGCCGGCCAGCACGGCGGCCGCCGTGCGCACCGCGAGGTTGCGCAGCCCCAGGCCGATGCCCAGGCCCACCGCCGCGATCAGCAGCACCGCGAACCCGGTCTGCCCGGCCAGCTCACCGCTCGCCGGGAAGTCCTGGTAGTCCAGGTCGCCGGAGCGGTCGGAGGCCCAGCCGAGGACGTAGGTCGGGTCGGTGAAGGTCATGATGTAGCCGTAGCGGTCCGGGATGTCCGCGCCCAGCGTCATGATCTGGTACAGCAGCGGGGCACCGACCAGCCCGGCGCTCACCACCGTGGTTCCCACCAGGGCGAGGCCCCGCAGGACGGCGTCCCGGCCCTTGCGCCAGGGGAAGACGAACAGCGTCAGGACGAAGATGCCCGGCGCCGACCACAGGTACCAGCCCGAGTACCAGAGGAACAGCAGGCCGAAGACCACGCCGAAGCCCAGGCCGCGCAGCACCGCGGAGCGCATCGACAGCTCGGCGGACCGCCGGATCTCGCGCAGCACCGCGGTCAGCAGCGGCACCAGCATGATCATCACGACGTGGCTGTACGGGCGGATCGGGTCGAGGAAGACCACGGCGGCCGGCAGCGCGATCAGCAGCGCCCAGAACGGCCGCAGCAGCAGCCGCCAGGCCAGGTAGCTCATCGGGCCGACCAGCGCGCTGAAGAGGATCTGCAGGTCGTGCAGGGCGAAGCCCTCGCTGCCGACGCCGTCGTAGCGGATCTCGGCCCACTTGGCGATCAGCCAGGGGAAGCCGGGCGGGTAGACGCCGGGCAGGCCCTTGTCGTGCAGCATCCCGGTGGCCATGTGGACCAGGACGCTCGGGTCGCCCTCCTGGCCGCCGAGCGGCCAGGGCGTGCCGTTCAGGGCGACCACGACGCCGCCGGCGATCACGCCGGTCGACAGGCCGGCCAGCGCGGCGCAGACCAGCCGCTGGGTGAGCCGGTGCCGGCGCAGGGTGCCCCGGTAGGCGGTGAAGAGCAGCACCGCGAGCAGCGGCAGCCCCACGATCGCGACGTACTGCTGGATCTTGGCGAGGCCGCTGACCTGCCCGACCCGGTTCATCGGATTGACGTTGATCCGGGTGCAGAGCAGCGTGAACCCGATGGCCGCGATGACACTGACCAGGATCTCGGCCGTTATCTGGGCCCAGCGCCGGGTCATCAGGCCGGGCTTGGCCTCTCCCCCGGCCGGAGCCGCGGCCGGAGGAGCCACCGGTTGCGGCTCCTCGGTACTGCTGACCGGTCCGGCGGCCAGGTTCGTCATCTCAGTCCATTTCCGTCGGATCGGCTGTACTGGTCGTGCGTGCCGCCGGGGCGGCTACCTCTCGGAGCCCACCGAGAGGGCCGGCTCGTCCTCGGCGAAGCGCTCCTTGTTGACCCGCTGGCCGTCGTTGACGGCGACGGTGCGGGCCAGGTCGGTCAGCTTCTTCTCCAGCGAGCGGAAGCGCATGAAGGTGTTCAGCGTCATGAAGGCCATCGCCACCACGAGCAGGTAGAGCACCAGGTCGGTGCCGCGGCCGACGCCCAGCTTGTTGGCGACCCAGGTGACGTCCTGCGGGCGCAGGACGGCGTACACGTTGGCGATCACGAAGGCGAAGAACGCCATCCGCTTCCACGCGCGGGTGTGCGCGGCGTCCCAGCGGCGGATGAACGCGAACACGAGCACGCCCGTGCCGACCATGAGCAGCAGCTGGATCCAGAGGTACTTCACTTGCGGCCACGCTCCCTGAGCGAGATGTCGAAGAGGATGTTGACGCCGTTGATCAGCGACTGGCCCTTGGAGCGGGAGTACTCGGTGTACAGGATGTCCACCGGGACCTCCATGACGCGCAGGTCCGAGGCGGCCAGCGTGGCCACGATCTCGGAGGCGTGAGCCATGCCGTTCATGGTGATGCGGAGCGCGGACGCGGCCTTGCGGTTGATCACCCGCAGGCCGTTGTGCGAGTCCGTGAGGTTGAGCTTGCGCGCGGTGGGGCTGATCGTCGCAGCGGTCCGCAGGACCACCCGCTTGATCCACGGCACCTCGCCGGTCTGCTCGATGAAGCGGGAGCCGAGGACCACGTCGGCCTCGTCGGCCCGGAGCAGGGCGACCATCTTCTCGACGTCGTGCGTCTGGTGCTGGCCGTCCGCGTCGAAGGTGGCGAAGTACTTGGCGCCGGGCTGCTTGAGGGCGTAGTTGAAGCCGGTCTGCAGCGCCGCGCCCTGGCCGAGGTTGACGGGGTGCTGCACCAGGTGCGCACCGGTGGTCATGATGGTCTCGGCCGAGTTGTCGGTCGAACCGTCGTCGATGACGACGATGTTGGGGAAGGTCTTGCGGGCGTTCTCGATCACGTCGGCGATGACGGTTCCCTCGTTGTAGGCGGGGATCACCAGCCACACATCGTCATAGTCGGACATCATGGCTCCATGCCGCATCGTGCGGCCGCGGGTCGCGGCGAAATCGAGTGTGTCGTGGGGGCGTCCGTGGAACCGGTCATACCGAGTCCACCAGAGAGCGCCGGGACGCGCCGGGCACGTCCGCTGCGGCGCCGGGCGGTTCCCGCAGGAAGGTCAGCCAGAGCGCGGCGAGCATGCATCCGACCGCGGCCAGCGAACCCATAGTGTAGGCGAGGCAGACCCGGGTCGCGATCGCGCCCGGGGCGAGGGTGGTGACCAACAGGGCAACAGTTCCGGTCGCCCAGCCGAGCAGTTGGAGGCGGTGGCGGTGCAGGACCAGCAGCGCCTGACCGAGCACCATCGCCAGCATGTAGCAGAGGGTGCCCGCCGACATCAGCAGGAAGTCCAGCGAGCCGAGGACGTCGTCCGCCTTGAAGAGCACCTGGATCAGCCACGGTCCGAGGATCGTGGCGGGGATGCCGCCGGCCACGCCGAGCACGGTGACCACACCGCAGGTGCGCACCAGCAGCTTGGAGAACCCGGCGCGGTCGCCGGCCGCCGCGGTGCTCGACAGCCCGGCCAGCAGCGAGGCCTGCAGCGACCCGAAGACGAACAGCGGCACCCGGGCGAGGACGACCGCGTTCAGCAGGCCGGCCACCAGGGCGGCGTCGTCCGGCGCCAGCAGCCGGGTGGAGACCACGGCGGCGTTGACGACCACCTGCGAGAGCAGGGTGGAGGCGACCAGCGGGGCCAGGCCGCCGGTGAGCGCGCCCCAGCCGACCGCGGGGCCGGCCGAGATGCCGGAACGCAGCGGCCGGACGGTGGCCAGCACGGCCACCAGCGGGGCGACCGCCAGGATCAGGGCGAACACCAGCGGCGAGCGGACGCCGGCCACCGCGCAGCCGACGGCCAGCACGATGCGCAGGGCGCCGTCGATGGCGAGCTGGGCGCCGTACGCGCCGAAGCGGTTGAGGCCGGCCAGCACGCCGCGGCTCACATTGGAGGCCGCCATCGCGACGAAGGAGGCGGCGAGCGCCACCACCATGCTGCGGTGGCCCTCGAAGAAGGTGTCCGCCAGCGGGCGGGCGGCCACCGCCATGCCGCCGGTCAGCACCGCCAGCATCCCGGCGGTGATCAGCAGGATCCGGCGGACGACCGGCGCGGCGCCCTGTCCGCCGACCACCCGGGCGGCCACGATCCGGGTGAGTTCCTGCTCGATCGGGAAGAAGAGTCCCAGGCCGACGGACATCAGGATGGTCCAGAGCAGCGAGACCGAGGCCATCTCCGGCTTGCCGAGCGTGTAGCCGGCCGCCATGAGGTGGACGTACGAGGCGGCGCCGAGCAGCACCGTTCCCCCGATCACCAGCTGGGTGCCCGGGGGAAGAGCGCTGACGACCTTGGCCAGCGGGGAACGGCGCGGCGCCGTGCTGCCCTCGTCGCTCACGACTGCTGCGCGGCCTTCACCTTGAGCGGCTCCCACCAGGCGCGGTTCTCGCGGTACCAGGCGATGGTCGAGGCCAGGCCCTCCTCGAAGGTGACCTGCGGCTCGTAGCCGAGCTCCTCGCGGATCTTGCTGATGTCCAGCGAGTAGCGCAGGTCGTGGCCCTTGCGGTCCTCGACGCGGTCGACCATGTCCCAGCCGCGGCCGGCGGCCTCCAGCAGCAGGCCGGTGAGCTCCTTGTTGGTGAGCTCGACGCCGCCGCCGATGTTGTAGACCTGGCCGGCCCGGCCCTTGCGCAGCGCGAGGTCGATGCCGCGGCAGTGGTCCGAGACGTGCAGCCAGTCGCGGATGTTGCCGCCGTCGCCGTACAGCGGGACGCGCTTGCCGTCGATCAGGTTCGTCGTGAAGAGCGGGATGACCTTCTCGGGGAACTGGTACGGCCCGTAGTTGTTGGAGCAGCGGGTGACCACCACGTCCATGCCGTGGGTGCGGTGGTAGGCCAGGGCGAGGAGGTCGGAGCCGGCCTTCGAGGAGGAGTACGGGGAGTTCGGCGCGAGCGGCCACTCCTCGGTCCAGGAGCCCTCGGTGATCGAGCCGTACACCTCGTCGGTGGAGACGTGCACGAAACGGCCGACCTTGTGCTTGCGCGCGGCGTCCAGCAGCACCTGGGTGCCGACCACGTTGGTCATGACGAACGGGCCGGCGCCGGCGATCGAGCGGTCGACGTGGGACTCGGCGGCGAAGTGGACGACCGCGTCGTGCCCGGGCATCGCCTGGTCGACGGCGTCGACGTCGCAGATGTCGCCGCGGACGAAGGAGTAGCCGGGGTGGTCGGCGACGGGCGCGAGGTTCTCCTCGACGCCGGAGTACGTCAGCTTGTCGAAGACGGTGACGCGCGCCGCGGGGTCCGCCGACAGCAGCGCTCGGACGAACTGGGACCCGATGAATCCGGCGCCGCCGGTGACGAGGATACGCATAGTGCGGCTGAGTATAGTGCGCGCGCGCAGGCCCCCCCGCCGGGGTCCGGACGATGATGCGTGGGCGTCCGAAGGCTGGTTGCGGCCCGGGACGGCAGGCCACGTAAGGTGTGCGCCATGCGCGGCATTCTTCTTGCGGGCGGCACCGGTTCCCGCCTCTGGCCCCTCACCCGGGCAGTCTCGAAGCAGCTCCTTCCGGTCTTCGACAAGCCGATGATCTACTACCCGCTCTCGACGCTGATCATGGCCGGGATCCGCGAGATTCTGATCATCACCACGCCCCAGGACCGGGACCAGTTCGAGCGGCTGCTCGGTGACGGCTCGCAGCTCGGCCTGGAGCTCCAGTACGCCGTCCAGGAGCGCCCCGAGGGCATCGCCCAGGCCTTCGTGCTGGGCGCCGACTTCATCGGTGACGAGCCGGTCGCGCTGATCCTCGGCGACAACATCTTCCACGGCAGCGGCCTCGGCACCCGGCTCGCGCAGCGGACCGACCCCAAGGGCGGCATGGTCTTCGCCTACCCGGTGGCCGACCCGACCGCCTACGGCGTGGTCGAGTTCGACGAGTCCGGCCAGGTCATCTCGATCGAGGAGAAGCCGACCGCGCCGAAGTCCCGCTACGCCGTCCCCGGCCTCTACTTCTACGACAACCGCGTGGTGGAGATCGCCCGCTCGATCACCCCGAGCGCCCGCGGCGAGCTGGAGATCACCGCCGTCAACGACGCCTACCTGCAGCGCGGCGAGCTCCAGGTGACCGTCCTGGACCGCGGCACCGCCTGGCTGGACACCGGCACCTTCGTCTCGATGGTGCAGGCCTCGGAGTTCGTCCGGGTCATCGAGGAGCGCCAGGGCTTCAAGATCGGCTGCGTCGAGGAGGCGGCCTGGCGGGCCGGCTTCCTCACCTCCGAGCAGCTGCGCGAGCTGGCGCAGCCGCTGCTGAAGAGCGGCTACGGCCAGTACCTGGTGAACCTGCTGGACGAGGAGACCGCCCGATGAAGTTCCGCGAGCTGTCCATCGAGGGCGCCTGGGAGATCACCCCGCAGCTGCACGGCGACCCGCGCGGCCTGTTCATGGAGTGGTACCGCTTCGACAAGCTGTCCGAGGTGGTCGGCCACCCGCTGCGGATGGCCCAGGGCAACCTCTCGGTCTCCGCGAAGGACGTCGTGCGCGGCATCCACTTCGCCGACGTCGCGCCCGGCCAGGCCAAGTACGTGAGCTGCGTGCGCGGCGCCGTGCTGGACGTGGTCGTCGACCTGCGGGTCGGCTCGCCGACCTTCGGCCGCTGGGAGTTCGTCCGCCTCGACGACGTCGAGCGCCGCTCGGTGTACATCTCCGAGGGCCTCGGCCACGGCTTCTGCGCGCTGACCGACGACGCCACGCTCTCCTACGTCTGCTCCGAGACGTACAACCCGACCGGCGAGCACGCGGTGCACCCGCTCGACGCGGAGCTGGCCATCGAGTGGCCGGCCGAGGTCCCCCAGCTGTCCGCCCGGGACGCCGCCGCCCCGACGCTGGCCGAGGCCATCGAGACCGGCCTGCTGCCGGACTACGAGGAGTGCCTGCGCTACCGGCGTTCGCTCGGCGGCCAGTAGCCTTCTCGCGTCCCCTCCTACCCGGAAAACACCTGGTGCGCCGTTCATGACAACTCTTGACATCATGCTGCCCTACTACGGCAACGTCGCCCTGATGCAGGCGGCCGTCCGCAGCGTCCTGGCCCAGAGCGACCCGAACTGGCGTCTCACCGTGGTGGACGACGGCAAGGAGCCGGACGTCCCGGGCTGGTTCGCCGAGCTCGGCGACCAGCGGGTCTCGTACCAGCGCAACGAGCAGAACCTCGGTGTCACCGGCAACTACCGCAAGTGCCTGGGCCTGGTGCGCGAGCAGCACTTCGTCATGATGGGCACCGACGACATCATGCTGCCCGACTACGTCGAGACCGCCCGGGCCGTCCTCAAGGACAACCCGGACATCGGCATGGTCCAGCCGGGCGTCCAGGTCATCGACGGCGACGGCACGCCCACCGAGGGGCTGGTGGACCAGGCGAAGAAGCGGATCTACGCGCCCAAGGTCCAGGGCCGCAAGCTGATGAGCGGGGAGGAGCTGGCGATCAGCCTGCTCCGCGGCAACTGGCTGTTCTTCCCCTCCATCTGCTGGCGCACCGAGGCCGTGAAGGCGGTCGGCTTCCGGGACAACCTGGAGGTCACCCAGGACCTGGCGCTGGTCATCGACCTGCTGCAGACCGGCGAGCAGATGATGATCACCGACAAGGTCACCTTCCAGTACCGCCGGCACGCCGTCAGCATCTCCTCCGCGCAGGCCTTCACCGGCGTCCGCTTCGAGGAGGCCAACCGCTTCTTCCGGGACGTCGCCGACCGCCTGGACGCGCACGGCTGGTCCCGGGCCGCCAAGGCCTCCCGGCTGCACCTCTCCTCCCGGATCCACGCGCTCACCATGGTCCCGGGCGCGGTCAAGAACCGGCACGGCGAGGGCACCAAGACCCTGCTGCGGCACGTCGCCGGCACCGACCGCTACTGAGCAACGCCCACCGCCCCACCCGTACCCGACCTACCGGAACCAGAGGCCATGGCCGCTAGCAGCACAGCTCTCCCCCGGGTCGCCGTTCTCGGCGGCACCGGCTTCATCGGGCGCACCATCCTCGCCACCCTCGCGGAGCGGGGCCACCACCTGCTCACCATCGCCCGCAAGGAGCCCGCCGACGCCCTGCCCGGCGACTTCGCCCGGCTGGACCTGACCAACGACCCGCCGGCCGACCTGGCGGCCCTGCTGGCCGAGCACCGGATCGACGTGGTGGTCAACGCGGCCGGCGGGATGTGGGGCCTGACCGACGAGCAGATGGTCGGCGCCAACGTCGGCATGGTCGCCTCGCTGCTGGAGGCGCTGCGGTCGATGACCGCTCCCCCGCGCCTGGTCCACCTCGGCTCGGTGCACGAGTACGGCCTCTGCCCGATCGGCGTCGGCCTGGCCGAGGACTCCGAGCCCCAGCCGTCGATGGTCTACGGGCAGCTCAAGCTCCGGGCCACCGAGCTGATCGCGGACGCCGTGCGCGAGGACGGGCTGGACGCCGTCGTGCTGCGGCTCGGCAACGTCGTCGGCGCGGGCCAGCCCTCGCACAGCCTGCTCGGCGTCATGGCGGGCAAGCTGGCCGCCGCCCGGGCCGCCGGGACCGAGGCCGAGCTGGCCCTTCAGCCGCTCACCGCCCAGCGGGACTTCGTGGACCTGCAGGACACCGTCGACGCCATCGTGGCTGCCCTGCCGACCGCCCCGCAGGCCCCGGCCGTGCTCAACGTCGGCCTGGGCCGGGCCAGTTCGGCGCGCGAGCTGGTCGAGCTGCTGATCGACGTCAGCGGCGTGCCGACCCGGATCACCGAGGTCCCGGCGCCGGACGGCACCGGCCCGGAGACCGAGTGGCAGCAGCTGGACGTCACCGCGATCGGGAAGGCGCTCGGCTGGGCCCCCCGCCGCACGCTGCGCGACGCGGTCCGCACCCTCTGGGAGGACGAGGTGCGGCGCACGCCCGCGCTCGGCTGACCCCCCGGACAGCACGATCGCCCCCGGTCCGCTTCGGCGGGCCGGGGGCGATCGGCGTTCTCCGGGGGACGCAGGTGTCCGGGAGGTTATTTCTCCTTGAACACCCAGATCTTCATCAGCAGGAACCGGACGACGGTGGCCAGGCCGTTGGCGACCACCAGCCCGCCCACCTCGACCACCTTGGAGGCGTCCGGCGCCGCCAGGTCGAGCAGCGCGAGCACGCCGGCGCTCAGGGCGAGGCCGATCAGGAAGGCCACCGCGCCCTGGAGCTGGTGCCGCAGGGCCCCGTCGGAACCGGTGATCCCGAAGGTGAACCGCCGGTTGGCGGCGGTGTTCGCGACGGCGCTGACCGCCAGCGCGATCAGGTTGGCGATCTGCGCGTCGACGAACTGCCGGGCGACCACGTAGAGCCCGAGGTAGAACAGCGTGCTCAGGACCCCGATGATCAGGAAGGACGGGATCTGGCGCTTGGCGGTGGTCGTCCCCGGGCCGCCGTTCGCGGTCTCCGGCGCCACGGCTGGCTCGGCGGTCGGCGGCATCATGGCCCCTCTGGTCTCGTTCATCGGCAGGATGTCAGGTCGGTCAGGTCAGCTCGAACACGGCCACGCGGCCGTTGTCGTACACGGGCTTGGCCAGCTCGCCCAGCCGTCCGGTGTCGGCGCCGGCCTTGCGGTCGGCCACCAGGTAGCGGACGTGGTGCTGGTCCCGCAGCCGGGCGACGTTCTCGGCGCTCGGCCGCTGGAAGGTCTCGTCGTTGAGCTGGAGGAGCGCCGGGTCCCAGAACGCGCCGTCGCCCTTCGCCATGACGCGCGGCGAGTACGCCCAGCCCTCCACCAGCACCGACCGCTCGGAGTAGCCGCTGAGCCAGAAGGACAGCGAGTTGCCGCAGCCGCGGTTGGGGTCGGCGTGGTCGTCCTCGGGCCGGCAGTGGGTGTTCGTGGCCAGGACGTCGTCCGGGTCGCTGTGCTCCCGCACCCAGCGGGCCGCCTGGACCTGGCTGGCCGGCATCGGCCAGGCGCTCTCCCAGACGTGGTCGCGGGTCTGCAGGCCGTCCAGCAGCAGGGTCGGTGCCCCGGCCAGCAGCACGCCGGTGAGCAGCACCACTCCCCCGCGACGGCGCAGCCCGGGCACCGCGCCGCGTCCGAGCGCCCACCAGAGCAGGCCGGCGACCAGCGCGATCCCCGCCAGCGCGGCCGCGGCGGCCGCGGCCGGCAGCAGCGCGTTGTAGCTGTGCCACTCGCCGTAGGAGCCGGTCCGCCGGAGCACGAACTCGGTCCAGTCGCGCGAGTACCGCTGGATGCCCCAGGTGAGCAGGGCGACGAAGAGCACCGCGCCGGCGGCCAGCGCGGCCCCGGCCCGCCGCGACAGCCGGGCCCGCTCGACGCTCTCGGCGAAGCCCCAGGCCGAGAGCAGGATGCCGAACGGCAGGGCGGCCAGGGTGAAGTAGCTCGCGTTGAAGCCGTTGACCACGAAGTAGAGCGCCGGGCCGGCCAGCGCGCCGCCGAGCAGGAACCACTGCACCGGCTGCAGCGCCAGCCGGCGCCGCCAGAGCAGCGGCAGCAGGCCGGCCACCCGCAGCTGGTGGTTGAGCAGGAACGCGCCGACGGTCAGCAGCATCACCCCGGCCTGGACCGGCGCCGAGCGCAGCTGCTCCGGGTCGTCCCAGTAGCCCTTGATGTTGCCGAAGGGCACGACCTCCAGGCCGTAGCTCTCGAACCGGAAGATCACCGCGGTGGTGAACACCTGGGCCGCGCCCAGGACGGCGCCGAGGCCCACGATGTTCCACGGGATCCGCCGCTCGACCAGCAGCACCACCACGCCCGCGAAGGCCAGGCCGGCCAGCGTGACCGGCAGCGAGCTGGCCTTGGCTGCGCTGGACGCCAGGGCGAACAGGGCGGCCAGGACGAAGGCGCCGCGGCCGAACGCCGGGACGGCCTCGGCCTCCTCACGGCCGCGCAGCCGGTCCCCCACCGCGCCGATCAGCGCCAGCAGCAGCGGCAGGCTGTAGGTGAGCGAGAGGCTGGCCCAGGACATCAGCGGCACCGAGAGCGCGCCGAAGATCCAGCTGTTGACGTCCGCCGGGTAGTTGACGGTGAACTCGCCGACCGCGAAGACCAGCGCGGCGGCCACCGGGCCGGTCCACGGCCGGGCGGTGAGCCGCCAGGCGACGACGGCGGCGACCACCATGGCCAGGGCCGAGAGCGCCGGCACCATCAGCCGCATCTGCACCACGGCCAGGTCGATGTCGCCGACCAGGCTGGTCATCGCCATGTGGGCGAAGGTGAACCAGTGGTAGTTCAGCGGCTCGCCCGCCGCCTGCGGGAAGGTCAGCGGGACGTGGTGCTTGGCGTTGCCCGCCAGCGACAGCAGGTACGGCAGGTCGATGTACTGCCGGGTGGTCTCGCTGTCGGGGACGATCGGGTTGGTCCGCAGCGCGACCACGTACAGGTAGAGGCTGGTGAACGCGACCGTCGCCGCCACCGCCCAGGACCACGCGGTGGAGACGGTCCGGTAGCCGGTGGGAAGCCAGTGCCGGCGCAGCGACGGGACGGCCGCGAAGGGCACCACCACGGCGAGCGGCCAGGCCAGGGCCAGCGACTGCAGACCGAGCGAGACCAGCAGCGCCCAGGCCGCCAGCTCCAGCACCAGGCCGACGACGGCGCCGAAGGCGAGGTCCTCGACCAGGGTGTGCGGCCGGCGGCGGAGCGCCCGGAACACCAGGGTCCCCGGCAGCACGACCGCCCAGGCCGCGTAGCCGGTGTACTTCGCGACGTCGAGCGGGGCGGTGCCGGACTTCAGCAGGACCGCCACCAGCACCAGGTAGGCGGCCCCGGCGGGCAGGAAGCGCCCGGCGGCGGGCAGCCGCCGCGCGGCCGGTCCGGCGGCGCCGTCGGCGGACCGCTCCGGACTGCGGAGCGGCGTGGAGGCGGTGCTGTCAGTGGTACCCATCGCTCTTCTCTTCCAGGGGTCGCGCGCCGGCCGCCGGCCGGCTGTGCCCGGGGCCCGTCCCGTGGCGGCGCGCCGCCACGGGACGGTCGGGGGTCACGCCACGTACTCGGAGACCTTCGACGTCCGGGTACGGCCGTCCTCCGCCGAGTCGTACCCGATGAAGTAGGCCGGGCGCGACTGGGCGGCCGAGTAGATCCGGCCGACGTACTCGCCCAGCAGGCCGATGCAGACCAGCTGGACCGCGCCGAGGAAGAGCATGCCGATGAACAGGGACGACCAGCCGGGGACGGTCTCGCCGAGCGCGTACTCGACGGTCGTGTAGACGCCGAGGCCGAAGCAGAGCACGAAGCTCAGCAGGCCGAGCCAGGTGGCGAGCCGCAGCGGGCTGGCGGAGAAGTTGGTGATGCTGTCGATGGCCAGCCGCAGCATCTTGGAGAGCGGGTAGTGGGTGCTGCCCGCGACCCGCTCCTCGCGGACGTAGACGACCTCGCCGCTCGGGAAGCCGAGCCACGGGACCAGCAGGCGGTAGACCGGCTGGTGCTCGGGCAGCGACTTGAGCGCGTCCACGGCGGCCCGGCTGAGCAGGCGGTAGTCACCGGCCTGGTTCGGCATCTTCTTGCCGACCAGCTTGCGCATCAGCCAGTAGTAGGCGCCGGCGGTGCGCCGCTTGAAGAAGGTGTCGGTGCCGCGGTCGCCGCGCACGCCGTAGACGATGTCGAGGTTCTGCTCCCGCGCCAGCGACAGCATCTCCGGGATCTTCTCCGGCGGGTCCTGCAGGTCGGCGTCGATGGAGACGACATAATCGCCGAAGGCGCGGTGGATGCCCGCGGTGAGCGCCGCCTGGTGGCCCGAGTTGCGGGCGAACCGGACGATGCGGAACTCGGGCCAGTCCTGGTGGATCTTCTGCATGATCGCCGGAGTGGCGTCGGTGCTGCCGTCGTCGATGCCGACGACCTCGTAGCTGACGGACAGCCCGTCCAGGATCGGACGGAGCCGCTGCACGGTCAGCGGCAGGGCCTCCTGCTCGTTGTAGATGGGGATGACCACCGACAGCAGCGGGGGGGCCGGGTCGCCGGACCAGGCCGGCGCTACTACTGCATTGTCCATCGTTGTTCGCCTATTCCATGAAGATCTGTGCGGTCGGCCGGGGACCGGCTGGGGGGCCGGTCAGCTCCGGGTGCGCCCGGGCTCGTCGGAGACCTGGCGCAGGGTGAGCATCGAGCGGTCCAGCCCCTTCTTGAGGGCGCCGGAGAGCGGCCGCTCGACCAAGCGATGGATGAGCCACGCGACGGCCAGGATGATCACCAGCGCCACGCCGAGGGCCCCCCGGACCCCGAGGCCCTTCGTCTGCGCGAAGTGGATGATCGTCCAGCCGATTTCCTGGTGGATCAGGTAGACGGGATAGGTGAGCGCACCGGCGACGGTGAGCCACTTCCACGAGGCCCAATTGAACCAGCCCAGGGCGGCGGCGAGCACCAGTGCGAACGCCAGGGTCATCACGCCGGCGATCACGTTCCAGGACAGGTGGTAGCCGAGGACGCTCTCGTAGAGGACCTTGATCGAGTTGATCCGGGAGAGGGCCAGCATCCAGCTGAAGCCGACGATCCCCCACAGCAGCAGGTTCTGGCCGAAGCGGTACATCAGGAACATCGCGATGCCGGCGATGAAGAACGGCGACTGGTCCGGCATCGCCAGGGTGGTCAGCAGCGGTATCTGCGCCGGGACGGAGAGCGCGCCGGCCACCGCCCAGATCCCGCAGAACGCGACCACCCGACGGTAGGTCAGGCCCCTGACCACCACGATGGAGAAGAGCAGGTAGAACTTCATCTCCGCCCAGAGCGTCCAGTAGACGCCGTCGACGTGGCGGATGCCGAAGGGCTCCTGGAGCATGGTCAGGTTGGCCAGCACCCGCGAGGCGTCCAGGCCGTCCGACGCGCCGGAGCGGGCGTACTCGGTGGCGGTCAGCAGGACGACGGTGGTGAGCGCGATGCCGGTCCAGTAGGCCGGGTAGAGCCGGATCACCCGCGAGACGAAGAACTCGCCCGGCCGCTTGCCCCAGCAGCTCATGCAGATCACGAAGCCGCTGATGACGAAGAACAGCTCGACGCCGAGCCAGCCGTAGGACGCGAAGTGGTTGAGCGTGGGCAGGACCTCCCGCGGGGTCTTGCCCGGCCAGACCCCGTCGATCCCGACGTACGCCGTCCAGTGGAACGACACCACGGTGAGCGCGGCGATCAGGCGCATGCCGTCCAGCGCGTAGAGACGCGGCCGGCGCGCACGGACCGCGGACCGCCCTCCGGCGGGGGCGGAGGACGCGGCCTCACTGTGCCCGGGAGGCGACGGCTGCGTCAGGGCAGGGGCATCAGTCATGCGGGAGGCGCTTTCGCGAATGGGGGGCTCGGCCCCGGACCGGTGCTCGTTCGGAGCACGACAGGGCGTCAGTGTAGCCGGGGAGTTGGGGGCCGAACCGGCCGGGTCGCGGCTCAGTCACCGGGGAAACTTCGGTTCCAGGGCTGGACCCACTGGTTGTCCGGAAGGGCCAGGACGGTAGCCGGCAGACCGTCGCCGGAGAGGTCCTTGGTCATCCGGGCGGCCAGCGAACGGTCCGCGACGACGATGGTCAGCGGCCGGCCGAGCTTGCCGATGGCGAGCCGTACGTGCTCCATGGCCTTGCGGTACTCCGGCTCCGGCCCCGGGGCGGCGCCGATGTTGATCCAGTGGGTCTCGTAGAGCGGGAGCATGTCGCCGCCCCGCTCGCGCAGCAGGGCCGCGAGCCAGGTCGACTTGAGGTTCTTGTAGTCGTCGTTCGAGTACAGCGCCATGACCGGGCCCTGGACGTCCTTCAGGTCGTCCAGCACGGTCGCGCCGTCGCGCGGGCCGATGTCGCTCCAGGCGTCCCCTCGGCTCCAGCCCACCAGCGAGTTGGTGTGCCAGGCCACCGGCCCGCCCTTGAAGGAGCGGATGCTCCACTGCATGCCGGCGAAGAGGCTGAGCGCCGTCGCCACGGCGAGGCCGGAGACCAGGCCGTCGACCGCCAGCCGGCGGCCGCGCGAGGAGCGGACGGGGGCGGGGGCCCGCAGCAGGCTGCCGACCGCGCCCAGCGAGATGAGGGCGACCACGATCGCGCAGCCGGCCAGCTTCTCGAAGTAGTAGGAGTACTCGCCGATGGTGCGGACCTGGTACCAGCCGAAGCCGACCACCACCACGCCGGTGCCGAGCACGATGGCGAGGTGAGCGCGGCCCACCGCGGTCCGGCGGCTGACCGGGGCGAAGGTCGCGAAGAGCGCCAGCAGCATGCCGCCGACCAGCAGCGTGCGGTCCGCCTCGACGCTCGGACCGCCCAGGCTCGCGGTGCCGGCGACGTCCAGTTCGGAGAGCACGGACACCAGGCTGGGCAGGCCGGCCAGGCCGAGACCGGCCGCGGCCGCCAGGCCGAACCCGATCAGGCGGCGGGTGTTCCCGGCGAACCTCCGCCGGTGCACCAGCACGGAGAGCAGCACCGCGAGGCCGACCACGGCGCCGAAGAGGTTGTAGACGTAGGTCACGGTGATCAGGCCGGCCAGCGCGGCCAGCGCGTACTCCACCCGGCCGGCCGCCGGGCGGATCAGCACCGCGAGGGTCACCGTCAGCATCAGCAGGCCGATGATCGTCGAGTCGAAACCGTGGATCACCAGGTACGTGTAGTTGCTGGCGAGCATCAGTGCCATGACCGTGCCGCAGACCGCGGCGGTCCGCCAGCCGCGCAGCCGCGGGCCGCCGATCCAGCGTGCGGCCCAGACCAGCGCGGTGGCCAGCAGGGTGTAGGCCACCAGGACGTACAGCAGGTACCGGTTCATCACGCCGAGCACCGCGCCCGAGTCGGCCGACGAGTGGACCAGCGAGTCCACCCAGGCCAGCAGGAAGTGGGTGCCCTGCGGGTAGGTCACCTCGGCCGGGGACATCATGTACGCCCGGGCGGCCTCCTGGTGGAGGAAGTTGTAGCCGCCGACGTGCTGGATCCCGGAGAAGTACGAGAAGTGGTTCAGCCGGTCCTCGGCGGTGCTGAAGAAGGAGAGCCGCTCGGCGGCGGACTTCCCGGCCAGCGGGTGGTGCAGGTAGTACCAGAAGGTGCCGGCGGTGCCGAGCACGAGCAGGTCCGACGGGCGGCCGCGCAGCGGGAGCCCCGGCCGGCGGCGGGCGAGCCAGCCGGTCACCGCCAGCCCGGTGAGCAGGGTGCCGGAGGTCGCGACGGGCGAGAGCCCCCACGGCCAGAGCGAGAAGAGCAGTCCGGACACCAGCACCGTGCCGACCAGGATCAGGCCGGCCACCACCAGACGGTCGAGCAGCCCCCCGCCGACCCTGATGAGCGACGCGATCGCCAGCAGCAGCACCGGCAGCAGCACGATGCCGAGCCCGAGGGGGACGAGTCCGGCCGGTATCACCCAGGCGGCCGCCACGGCTCCGGCCAGCACCGTGAAACTCCGTCCGGACGGCCTGTCGGGTGGCGCCGTGCCGCGCCCCGCGGCCCGACCCGGCATGAGCCTTTCCGGCACGGAAATGGTCGTAGACAACGACTTGCCCTTCGATCGGCCCGGCACCGCAACGGCTGTCCGAGTACAGACGAATGCCGGAGCCCCCCCGGCCACACGAGAGGATCATAGAACAGTCACAATTACGAAAAAGCCGAGGGCCCGGCGGACGGAATGTCCACCGGGCCCTCCTCGACCCGAGGGTCGAGCGATCAGAGCGTCAATTACTTGACGATCTTGGTGACCTGGCCGGCGCCGACGGTGCGGCCACCCTCACGGATGGCGAACTTCAGGCCCTCCTCCATGGCGACGGGCTGGATCAGCGCGACGGTCATGGCGGTGTTGTCGCCCGGCATGACCATCTCGGTGCCCTCGGGGAGGGTCACGACGCCGGTCACGTCCGTGGTACGGAAGTAGAACTGCGGGCGGTAGTTGTTGAAGAACGGGGTGTGGCGGCCACCCTCGTCCTTCGACAGGATGTAGGCCTGGGCCTCGAAGTCGGTGTGCGGGGTGACCGAACCCGGCTTGATGATGACCTGGCCGCGCTCGACGTCCTCGCGCTTGATGCCACGGAGCAGCAGACCGACGTTCTCACCGGCCTGGCCCTCGTCGAGCAGCTTGCGGAACATCTCGATGCCGGTGACCGTGGTGGTGGTCTTCTCGGTCTTGATGCCGATGATGTCGACGGTCTCGTTGACCTTGAGGATGCCACGCTCGATACGACCGGTGACGACGGTGCCACGACCGGTGATCGTGAAGACGTCCTCGATCGGCATCAGGAACGGCTGGTCCACGGCGCGGGCCGGGGTCGGGATGTTCTCGTCGACCGCGTGCATCAGGCCGAGGAGCTTCTCGCCCCACTCCTTGTCGCCCTCCAGCGCCTTCAGCGCGGAGACGCGGACGACCGGCAGGTCGTCGCCCGGGAACTCGTACTCGGAGAGCAGCTCGCGGACCTCGAGCTCGACGAGCTCCAGGATCTCCTCGTCGTCCACCATGTCGGCCTTGTTCAGGGCGACGACGATGTACGGAACGCCGACCTGGCGGGCCAGGAGGACGTGCTCCTTGGTCTGCGGCATCGGGCCGTCGGTGGCGGCGACCACCAGGATGGCGCCGTCCATCTGGGCGGCACCGGTGATCATGTTCTTGATGTAGTCGGCGTGACCCGGGCAGTCGACGTGGGCGTAGTGGCGCGCCTCGGTCTGGTACTCGACGTGCGCGATGGAGATGGTGATACCGCGCTGCCGCTCCTCCGGCGCCTTGTCGATCTGGTCGAACGGCGTGAAGGGGTTGATCTCCGGGTACGCGTCGTGCAGCACCTTGGTGATGGCCGCGGTCAGCGTGGTCTTACCGTGGTCGATGTGACCGATGGTGCCGATGTTGACGTGGGGCTTCGTCCGCTCGAACTTCGCCTTCGCCACTGAGTCCTCCTGAGGACAGTTCCTGTACGCCGTGCTGACGCCAGTTGGTCTTTGATCGGTTTTGGTGCGGGTTGTCCGGAGGACACCCCGTGCCGTCCCGCTGGTGGGGGGGCCGGAGGCCCCGGGAGGATCCGACCGGATCCTCCCGGGTTGCCTCCTAATAGCCTAAGGGTTGGTTATCGTCCCGAAAGTCGGGACGTCACTCGCCCTTGGCCTTCGCGATGATGTCGTCCGCGACGTTCCTCGGAACCTCGGCGTACGAGTCGAACTGCATCGAGTAGCTCGCGCGACCGGAGGTCTTGCTGCGCAGGTCACCGACGTAGCCGAACATCTCGGAGAGGGGCACCAGCGCCGTGACGACGCGGGCACCGTGACGCTCGTCCATGGACCGGATCTGGCCACGGCGAGAGTTGATGTCGCCGATCACGTCGCCCATGTAGTCCTCGGGCGTGGTGACCTCGACGGCCATCATCGGCTCGAGGAGGACCGGCTTGGCCTTCTTCGCGCCTTCCTTGAACGCCATCGAGCCGGCGATCTTGAACGCGAGCTCGGACGAGTCGACGTCGTGCGCCGCACCGTCGAGCAGCTTCACGCGGACACCCTGCAGCGGGTAGCCGGCGAGGATGCCGAACTCCATGGCCTCCTGGCAGCCGGCGTCGACCGACGGGATGTACTCGCGCGGAACGCGGCCACCGGTGACCAGGTTGACGAACTCGTAGCCCTCGGCCTGCTCGAGCGGCTCGATCGCGATCTGCACCTTGGCGAACTGACCGGAACCACCGGTCTGCTTCTTGTGGGTGTAGTCGATGCGCTCGACCGCCTGGCGGATGGTCTCGCGGTACGCGACCTGCGGCTTGCCGACGTTGGCCTCGACCTTGAACTCACGGCGCATACGGTCGACCAGCACCTCGAGGTGCAGCTCGCCCATACCCGCGATGATGGTCTGGCCGGTCTCCTCGTCCGTGTTGACCTGGAAGGACGGGTCCTCCTCGGCGAGACGCTGGATGGCGACACCCAGCTTCTCCTGGTCACCCTTGGACTTGGGCTCGATCGCGACGCGGATGACCGGGGCCGGGAAGTCCATGGACTCCAGGATGACCGGGTTCTTCTCGTCGGACAGCGTCTCACCGGTGGTGGTCTGCTTCAGGCCCATGACGGCGATGATGTCGCCGGCGCCCACCGAGTCGATCTCCTCACGCTTGTTCGCGTGCATGCGGTAGATCTTGCCGATGCGCTCCTTCTTGCCCTTGACGGCGTTCAGCACCGAGGTGCCGGACTCCAGGCGGCCCGAGTAAACCCGGACGAAGGTGAGCTTGCCGAGGTGCGGGTCCGACATGATCTTGAACGCGAGCGCGGCGAGCGGCTCGTCGTCCGAGGCCTTGCGGGAGATCTTGACGGTGTCGTCGCCCGGCTTGGTGCCCTCGATGGACTCGATGTCCAGCGGGGACGGCAGGTACTTGACGACGGCGTCGAGCAGGGGCTGGACGCCCTTGTTCTTGAACGCGGTGCCGCAGAAGATCGGGGTGAACTCCGAGTTCAGCGTGCCCTTGCGGATCGCGGTCTGCAGCAGCTCGACCGGGATGTCCTCGCCCTCGAGGGCGAGCTCCATGATCTCGTCGCTGACGTTCGACACGGTGTCGATCAGGGCCTCGCGGTACTCGTCCGCCTGCTCCTGCAGCTCGGCCGGGATGTCGACGATGTCGTACATCTCGCCCTTGGCGGCCTCGGCCGACCAGACCAGCGCCTTCATGCGGACCAGGTCGACAACACCCTGGAAGTCCGACTCGGCACCGATCGGGAGCTGCATGACCAGCGGGGTCGCGCCGAGGCGGTCCACGATGGTCTGGACGCAGAAGAAGAAGTTGGCGCCCGTGCGGTCCAGCTTGTTGATGAAGCAGATGCGCGGGACACCGTAGCGGTCAGCCTGCCGCCACACGGTCTCGGACTGGGGCTCGACACCGGCGACACCGTCGAACACGGTCACGGCACCGTCGAGGACGCGCAGCGAGCGCTCCACCTCGACGGTGAAGTCGACGTGACCCGGGGTGTCGATGATGTTGATGGTGTGGTCGGCATCGTCGACGGTCCAGTGACAGGTCGTCGCGGCCGACGTGATCGTGATGCCGCGCTCCTGCTCCTGCTCCATCCAGTCCATGGTGGCAGCGCCATCGTGGACCTCACCGATCTTGTACGACACACCGGTGTAGAACAGGATCCGCTCGGTGGTGGTGGTCTTGCCCGCGTCGATGTGCGCCATGATCCCGATGTTGCGGACCTTGGCGAGGTCAAGGGAGGTTGCAGCCATGGTGGCTCGTTCTCTCTCTGTCTAGTGACGGGGTACGGACTACCAGCGGTAGTGCGCGAAGGCCTTGTTGGACTCGGCCATCTTGTGGGTGTCCTCGCGACGCTTCACGGAAGCGCCCAGGCCGTTGCTGGCGTCGAGGATCTCGTTCATCAGGCGCTCGGTCATGGTCTTCTCACGACGGGCGCGCGAGTAACCGACCATCCAGCGCAGCGCCAGGGTGCTGGCGCGGCCCGGACGGACCTCGACCGGAACCTGGTAGGTCGCGCCACCGACACGGCGGGACTTGACCTCGAGGGCCGGCTTGACGTTCTCCAGCGCGCGCTTCAGCGTGACGACCGGGTCCGAGCCGGTCTTCTCACGGACGCCCTCGAGGGCGCCGTAGACGATCCGCTCGGCGGTGGAGCGCTTGCCGTGCAGCAGGATCTTGTTGACCAGCTGGGTGACGACCGGGGAGCCGTAGACCGGGTCGATGATGACCGGGCGCTTCGGGGCGGGGCCCTTACGAGGCATTCTTACTTCTCCTTCTTGGCGCCGTAGCGGCTGCGGGCCTGCTTGCGGTTCTTGACACCCTGGGTGTCGAGCGAACCGCGGATGATCTTGTAGCGGACACCAGGAAGGTCCTTCACACGACCACCGCGAACCAGCACGATGGAGTGCTCCTGCAGGTTGTGGCCCTCGCCCGGGATGTAAGCGGTGACCTCGATCCCGCTGGTGAGGCGCACACGGGCGACCTTACGAAGCGCCGAGTTCGGCTTCTTCGGGGTGGTCGTGTACACACGCGTGCAGACCCCACGGCGCTGCGGGGAGCCCTTCAGCGCGGGAGTCTTGTTCTTCTCGACCTTGTCCTGCCGGCCCTTTCGGACCAGCTGCTGGATCGTAGGCACCGTTTCTCCGTTTTCTGTGTGCCAAGGCTTGGTGGAACTAACCTGCGGTGATTCCCTCGCACACGGCCCCGTGGTCGACCCACGCGGTCGGGTGTGTTGGGTTTTTTCCGGCACGGAATCCCGTGGGCTGATGTACAGCGACGGCGCTCTACGCGCGGTGCGCTGGGAGGCGCTCCGGCTCGGCGCGGCGACCGGTGTGCATGCACGCACAAGGACCCGGGGACACCCCAGGCACAAGGTCAGAGCGTACCTAGCGCATCGGGCGCGGTCAAAACAAATGCAACGCCGCAGGTGGCGGCCGTCGGCCGGGTGTCGCGCGGGTGTCCCGCGCGCGGCTGCCCGGTGTCGGGTCGCCCACCTACCGCCCTACCACATCGGGGTGACGGCTGCCACTCGGACGGGCCGCGCGACGGGGCGCCCGGGGACCCGGCACGGGCCGGCACGGGCCCGGGGCGGTCAGCCGCCGGCCGCCAGGACGACGAGCATCAGCAGGCTCCAGAACGCGCACTCCACGTAGCCGAGGACCAGGCCGACGGTGGCCATCCCGTCGCCGTCCTCGTTGCGCCGGCGGATCTGGTCCTTGGCGACGTGGCCGGCGATCACCGCCGGCAGGCCCAGGCCCAGCAGGCTCAGCACCAGGGAGGCCACGGCCGCGCCGTTGGTCGGCCGCGGCGGCGGCACCAGGACCGGCGGCGGCAGGAAGGTCGGCGGCACGTGGACCGCCATCTGCGGCGCCACCATCTGGGGCGCCACCATCGGCCCGGCCGGCAGGTCGGCGACCAGCCGGGCCAGCTGGCCGTAGGTCTGCGCGGTGCTCGCCGCCTCGAACCGCTCGCCGTACTCCGCGGCGCTCAGCCGGCCCTCGGCGAACGCGGCCTTCAGCACGTCCACCGTCCGCTCGCGGTCCGTGGTCGCCGCGCGCATCGCCGACTGCGGCATCGCGGCATGGGGCATCGCGGCGTGCGACGGCGCGTGGTGCGCCACGGCGGGCGGAGTCCCCGGTACGGGCGGCACGGACGCGGGCGGCTTGGCCGTCCCGTAGCCCTGCTCACCCCACGGCTGATGGGCCATCCGCCACCTCCCGGTACCCCCGCGCGACCACGGACCCTCCCCGTTCACTCGACTCTCATAGTGCAGGACGATCGGAGGTCCTGAGTAGTTGCCAATTCGGCGGATCCGCCGACTTTTCGGCGCCGTCCGGCCACCGCCGCCGCCGTCACCGCCGTCACCGCCACCCGTTTGGCCCAGACACACCCGGGGCATCGGCCCTGCAGACAGGCCCGGCGGGGCGGTGGCAGGCTGTCGTCCAAGCCGTGTGGATCATGAAACGATCACCGGCCCGACCGGTCCGCCCCCAGTGGAAAGAGCCGCCATCATGCAGGCGTCAGCGCCGTCGCCGTCCCCCGTCCCCGCCCCCGCGCCCTCGGCCGTGTCCATCCAGGGCCTGTGGAAGCACTTCGGCACCCAGGCCGCCGTCGCCGGGCTCAGCCTGGAGCTGCCGGCCGGGGCGTTCGTCGGACTGGTCGGCCCCAACGGCGCCGGCAAGACCACCACCCTGTCGATGGTCACCGGTCTGCTCCGGCCCGACCAGGGCACCGTGCTCATCCACGGCGCCGACGTCTGGGCCGACCCGGTCGCCGCCAAGGGCCGGATCGGCATCCTCCCCGAGGGCCTGCGCATGTTCGAACGGCTCAGCGGCCGCGAACTGCTGCAGTACAACGGCCGGCTGCGCGGCCTGCCCGGCGCCGAGGTGGACCGCCGCGCCGAGGAACTGCTCGCCGTCCTCGACCTCGCCGGCCACGCCGACAAGCTGGTCGCCGACTACTCCACCGGTATGCGCAAGAAGATCGGCCTCGCCGCCGCCCTGCTGCACAACCCGGACGTGCTCTTCCTCGACGAGCCCTTCGAGGGCGTCGACCCGGTCTCCGCCCAGACCATCCGCGGCGTGCTCAAGCGGTACGCGGCGGCCGGCTCCACCGTCGTGTTCTCCAGCCACGTCATGGAACTCGTCGAACAGCTCTGCGACTGGGTCGCCGTCATCAGCACCGGCCGGGTCATCGCCCAGGGCCCGCTCGACGCCGTCCGCGGCGGAACCAGCCTGCACGAGGCGTTCCTGGAACTCATCGGCGTCCGCGAGGACGACGGCCAGGCGCTCGGCTGGCTCGGCGGGGGCGACCGGTGAGCACCTCCGCCCCGCTGGACACCGCCACCGCGGACACCGGCCTGCCCGACGACCGCACGGTCGTGCGCACCCTCGTCTCGCTCAAGCTCCGGCTGCTCCGCAACGGCCTGCGCCGCAGCCGCGGCCGCGCCGTCCTCTATCTGCTCGGCGCCGTCGCCGGCCTGCTGTTCGCCGCCGGGATCGCGCTCGCGACGGCGATGCTGGGGCACGCCGTCGACACCGGATCCGCCGGTGACGCGGGCGTCGTCCTCACCGGCGCGCTCACCCTCGGCTGGGCCGCGCTCCCGCTCTTCCTGTTCTCCAGCGACGAGAGCGCCGACCCGACCCGGCTCACCATGCTGCCGCTGCGGCCCGCGCCGCTGCTGCGCGGCTCGGTGCTCGCCGCCCTGCTCGGGCCCGGGCCGCTGATCAGCCTGGTGCTGCTCACCGGCGCCGCGCTCTCCGGCGCGGCCGGCGGCGCCTCGGCGGTGGCCGGGGTGCTCGGCGTGCCGCTCGCCGTGCTGACCGTGGTCGTCCTCTCCCGCGCGGTCGCCGCCGGCAACGCCCGGCTGCTCTCCAGCCGGCGCGGCAAGGACTTCGCCATCTTCGGCGGCCTGCTGTTCGCGCTGCTGGTGCAGATCGCCAACGTCGGCTCGCAGAGCGTCTTCGGCAAGCCCGGCACCGACGGCCTCGACCTCGAACCGCTCGCCCCGATCGCCTCCGTACTGCGCTGGATACCGCCGGTCTCCGCCGTCGACGCCGCCCGCACCGCCGGCGAGGGCCGGTACGCGCTCGCGCTGCTCCAGCTCGCCGCGACCGCCGCGCTGCTCGCCCTGCTGCTGCGCTGGTGGCGGGCCGCCCTGCAGCAGCTGATGGTCACCGCCGACGCCTCGACGGTGGAGGTGGTGCGCGGCGTCCAGGACTCGGGGCGCGGCTGGCGCTTCCTGCCGGACGGCCGGGTCGGCGCCGTGATGCAGCGCCACCTGCGGTACGCCTGGCGCGAGCCGCGGGCCAAGGCCGCCGTCTTCACCAGCATCGGCATGACGCTGGTGGTCTGCGTGCTGTCGATCGTCCAGGGCTGGTCCACGGTCTACCTGGTGGCGATGACCGGGATGTTCCTCGGCCTGCAGATGCTCAACCTGTTCGGCATGGACGGCTCCGCGTTCTGGATGGTCGCCACCACCCTGCTCACCCCCGCCGACGCCCGCGACGAACTGCGGGGCCGCGCGTTCGCTCTGCTCTCCTACGCCGTCCCGGTCACCCTGGTGCTCGCCGTCGTCCTCGCCGCCGCCACCGGCGAGTGGTCCGGCCTGCCCTCGGCCGTCGGCGTCGCGTTCGCCCTGCTCGGCAGCGGCATCGCCATCGGCGCCGTGCTCAGCGTGCTCGCGCCGTACACCATGCCCGCCGACAACAACCCGATGCGCAACGCCGCCCCCGGCCAGGGCGGCCTGGTGATGCTCAACAGCTTCGGCTCGATGTTCGGCAGCGTCATCGTGGCGTCCCCCGCCATCGGCTACCTCGCCTGGGCCATCGCCGCCGACGCCCCCACCTGGCCCCTCCTCCTCGCCGGCCCCCTCTACGGCGCCCTCATCGCCACCCTCGGCCTACGCCTCGCCGCCGGCCGCCTGCTGGAACGCCTCCCCGAGATCCTCGCCAAGGCCGTCGAACGCTGAGGCCGCCACGCAATGTCCGGGGAAGGTGGCCGATGTGAGGAGACATCGCCCCGCTCCCCCCGATGCCGAGGAGCGGAAGGCCGGCCCCACCGACTTCCCGCACCCGGACAGCAGCCGCCCCACGCCCGGGAGACAGCCCAGGCCAGGCGGGGTGGCCGTGGAGTGGAAAGTCAGCCTCGCCGACTTTCCACTCCACGTACTCGCCCGAGGAAGACTGCACTCACGGATGGCGGCCACCCCGCACCCGCAGTCAGCGAGCGGCAGCCCACGCCGGCCACGGTGATCGCGGAGTGGCACTCCCCGCCCTCGCCCGGGCAAGAGCGGCGCCCGCAGATGGCGGCTGCCCCTCGCTCGAAGGGAGCGAGGGGCAGCCAGGTCAGATGAGGTGGGCCGTGGAGTGGGAAGTCGGCCCCATCGACTTTCCACTCCCCCCGGACGGCGGATCTCGGGTAGCTGCCCCCTCTCGGCGCGAGGGGGCGCGGCCGGGTCAGGTCGTGCAGCCGGGGGGCGGAAGTCGGTCCCCTCGACTTCTCACCCCACGCGCTCACCAGCACACGCGAACGACAGCCAGCCGACGCCCGAAGCCACCGCGGGCAACCCAGGCCAGGCGAGGCGGCCGCAGAGTGCGAAGTCGGCCCCGTCGATTCCCCCCTGCACTCACCAGCACACGCGAGCAACAGCCAGCCCACGCCCGAAGCCACCCGAGGGCAACCCGAGGTGACCGTGGAGTGCGAAGTCAGCCCCATCGACTTCCCACTCCCCCTGGACGGCGGATCTCGGGGTGGCTGCCCCCTCTCGGCGCGAGGGGGCAACCAGGTCAGACCGTGCAGCCGCACGGTGGGAAGTCGGCCCCATCGACTCCCACCCCCGCGCCCACCCGAACAAGATCGGCACGCCCAGATGGCGGCTGCCCCTCGCTCGAAGTGAGCGAGGGGCAGCCGGGCCAGATGAG
Source organism: Kitasatospora sp. NPDC097605 (assembly GCF_040302725.1). Classification (NCBI taxonomy): domain Bacteria; kingdom Bacillati; phylum Actinomycetota; class Actinomycetes; order Kitasatosporales; family Streptomycetaceae; genus Kitasatospora; species Kitasatospora sp. NPDC097605. The sequence continues at coordinate 96,710 of NZ_JBEOSF010000005.1, forward strand.
GCAGCCGTGGAGTGCGAAGTCGGCCCCATCGACTTCCCACTCCGCATCGGGCGTTGCGAAACAGCAGCAGAGACCGCCCCCGGTTCGCCTGAGCAACCGCAGTTAGCAGTCGCGATGGCGGCGAGGCGCAGCCGAAGCCGCACGGGGCGAAGCCCACGGCAGAGCGGC
>NZ_JBEOSF010000005.1:96972-148838 GCF_040302725.1 Kitasatospora sp. NPDC097605
ACGGCGAGGCGCAGCCGAAACCGCCCGGGCGAAGCCCACGGCGAGGCGCAGCCGAAACCGCCCGGGCGAAGCCCACGGCGAGGCGCAGCCGAAACCGCCCGGGCGAAGCCCACGGCGAGGCGCAGCCGAAACCGCCGGGGCCGGGGGTTTGGGTGGGTCCGGCATCATGGGTGGGAGGTAGTGGGACCCCGGAGGTAGGCGGCGTGGGCAGGCGGAAGCAGCAGGGCGGTGGTGGCGGCGGGGAGGCCGGGGCGCTGCTGGAGATGGCGGTGCGGGGGGTGGTGACGGCTCCGGAGGAGGGGCTGGACCTCGCGTTGGACACCGGGGCCTCCCTTCTGGCGGCCTCCCCCGGGCAGTGGCCGGCGGTGAGCCGGGCGGTGCTGGGGTACGCGGACACGGCGGTCGGCCGGTGCTGGTCGGCCGGGTGGCGGCCGGCGGATCTGGTGCGGGTGGTGCGGCGGGAGCTCAAGCCCGTGCACCTGGCGCTCGCCGTGGACCTGATCGCCGCCGAGGGCCGCCGCTACCCGGCGGCCGCGACGGACCGGCGCTGGCAGGAGCAGCTGCGCGAGCTGGAGGCCGAGATCTGGTGGCCCTCCGACGAGGCGTACCTGCCCGCGTTCGCCCAGCGGCACCGCCTCGACCGCTTCGCGCTGGCCACCGCGCTGCTGGAGCTGCTGCGCGGCTGGGGCCGGCTGCCCCCGATCGCCCCGGTGGGCCCTGCTCCGGGACAGGCCGCGCACCGGGAACGCGCCCGCGGCCCGGTGACCGGCGAGCCGCGGATGCTGTCGCGGATCCGCGCGCTGCTGGCGAAGGCGGAGTCCACCGACTTCCCCGAGGAGGCCGAGGCGCTGACCGCCAAGGCCCAGCAGCTCATGGCCCAGCACAGCATCGACGAGGCCCTGCTCGCCGTCGACGGCGCCGACCCGCACGCGCCGGGCGCGCTGCGGATCGGCGTGGACAACCCGTACGAGGGCCCGAAGACGATGCTGCTGGACGCGGTGGCGGCCGCCAACCGCTGCCGGGTCGTCTGGGCGAAGGAGTTCGGCTTCTGCACCGTGATCGGCTTCGACGCCGACCTGGACGGCGTCGAGCTGCTCTACACCTCGCTCCTGGTCCAGGCGACGCACGCGATGCAGCAGGCCGGCGCCCGCCAGCACCTGGACGGCGCCTCCCGCACCAAGGCGTTCCGGCAGTCCTTCCTGGTGGCCTACGCCGCGCGGATCCGCGAGCGGCTGACCGAGGCGACCGAGCGGACGACCAGCGACGCCGCGGCCGGCCGGCACCTGCGCGAGGACGGCACGGCGGAGCAGCTGGTCCCGGACGAGCGGCTACTCCCGGCCCTGAAGGCGCGCACCGAGGCGGTGGACCAGGAGGTGGGCCGGATGTTCCCCAAGCTGGTGTCGCAGCGCGTGCGGGTGAGCGACGGCGAGGGCTGGGCGGCGGGCCGCGCCGCGGCGGACCGGGCCTCCCTGCGCCAACGCTCCGGTGAGATCCGCCGCTGACGTCCTCCACCAGGATCTGAAGCCCGGATCCGAAGCCCGGTTCCGAAGCCGCGGTCCGGCCGCCTGATAGAACAGATCGCGGGGAACCGACGAGGGGCGGACGGCAGTGACGAGTACGGAGACGGGCTACCGGGACCGGGTGCGCGGCGCGCTGCTCGGCGGCGCGATCGGCGACGCCCTGGGCTGGCCGGTGGAGTTCCAGCAACTGCAGCAGATCCGTGAGCGCTTCGGCCCGGACGGCGTGACGGGCCTGCCGGGCGGCGGCCTGGTCGCCGAGGTCACCGACGACACCCAGATGACGCTGTTCACCGCAGAGGGCCTGATCCGGGGCTTCGTCCGCGGCTGGTCGGGCGGCGGCGGCTCGGTGCCGCAGGCGGTGCACGGCGCGTACCGGCGGTGGCTGCTCACCCAGCAGCAGGGCGCGCCGGACCGGGAGCCGCTGCCCAGCCCGTACGACGGCTGGCTGCTGCGCGAGCCGTTCCTGTACGCGCGGCGGGCGCCGGGCAACGCGTGCCTGAGCGGGGTGCAGTACCACCCGGTGTTCGAGCCGCCGGTGGCACTGGGGCAGCCGGGACCGATCAACGCGCACTCCAAGGGCTGCGGCACGGTGATGCGCTCGGCGCCGTTCGGGCTGGGCCGGCTGGGCGTGGAGCAGTCCTTCGGGCTGGCCGCCCAGTGCGCGCAGCTGACCCACGGGCATCCGACCGGCTATCTGGCGGCGGGCGCGTTCGCGGCGCTGGTGGAGCGGCTGGCGGCCGGAACCGAGCCCTGGGCGGCGGTCGGCGAGACGGTGGAGCAGACCCGGCAGTGGCCGGCCTCGAAGGAGACGGTGCAGGCGCTGGCCCGGGCGGTGCGGGTGGCCCAGGAGTCGGAGCCGTCGGCGGAGGCGGTGGAGCGGGTCGGGCTCGGCTGGATCGCCGAGGAGTGCCTGGCGATCGCGGTGTACTGCCTGCTCGCGGCGGCCGACGGGCCGGAGCCGGCCCGTGCGGCGCTGCTGCTGTCGGTGAACCACTCCGGGGACAGCGACTCGACCGGCGCGGTCTGCGGCAACCTGGTCGGCGCGGCGTACGGCGCGGGCGCGCTGCCGGCCGACTGGACGGAGGCGGTGGAGGGCCGGGAGGCGCTGCTGCGGACGGCGGACGACCTGCTGGTGCTGTTCGGCAGCCGCGAGCCGGGCCACCCGGCGCTCGGGGACCGCTACCCGGCCGGGTAGCGGTCCCCGGCCGTGGCGGTCCGGGGCCCCCGGCTTAGCTGGCCGCCGGGTCGGTGACCTGCCCGAGGAAGAGCGGCCGCCCGGTGGCGGTGTCCCGGATCAGGAAGAGGAACGGCCGGTCGATGTGCAGCTGGACGGGGCTCGCGGGCGCCGGCGCGGCCATCGCCTCCACGCCGACGCCGCTGCCGGCCGCGGCGACCGTGCCCTGCTCGTCGACCTGCACGGTGGCCTTCTGCACCACCGTGCCGATGGTGAGCGCCTCGCCGGCGCCCGGCCCGGGGATGCCGGAGAGGTCGGCGGCCGGGCCGAAGGCGGCCTGGACGCCGAGGGCCCGCAGGGTGGGCATGAGCTCGTTCGCCGTGTCGAAGTGGAACTTCGGCAGCGTGAGGTCGACGGTCCGCTGGGCGAGCGAGCCGAGGATCCGGTCCAGTTCCGCCTGGTCCAGGCCCTTGCGGAAGGCCGCGAAGCCGCCCTGCGCGGGAACCACCAGATCCATCGCCAAGGTGCTTCCGGCGTAGGGGAGTTCGACGGCCTGCCAGGGTTCGCCGAGGATGCCGCCGGAGCCCTCGGCGTACCGCAGACCGGTGGTCTGGGCCATGGTGGGGACGGCGGCCTCGGTGCCGTCGAGCCGGTGGAACGGCCGGCCGGTGGTCTTCCCGGCCTTGAACGGCTCCGCCCAGTCGGCCTTGAGGTAGAGCGCGTCGGTGAGCGCGAGCCGGGTGTTCGGGTTGATCTGCCCCTCGGCGAAGAGGTTCTTGATCCGGCCCTCGGTGGCCTTCTCGACGACGCCGTTGACGGCCTTGCGGGCGCCCTCCGGGTCCTTGCGGAAGTCGGCGGTGTGCACGCGGGTGTCGAAGGCGGCGGCCAGCACGCCGAGGTAGTGCGAGTCGAGCGGGTAGTCGCGCTGGGCCCAGAGGTCGTCGGACTGCCGCAGGACCGGCCCGCCCTTGGCAGTGGCCGTCGCGGGGCGGTTCAGGGCGCCGGTGGCGAGCGCGTACTGCTCGGGGGTGAGCTCGGTGTGCAGCGCCTTGGCGAGTTCGTCGGCGGTGGCGCCGCGGGCGCCGGGCAGCACCATGGCGAGGACGGTGGCCAGGCCGGACGGCGAGAGCACCAGGTTGCGGCCGGCCGCGGCGGGGTCGGCGGTGAGGGTGTGCAGCAGGTCGAGGCCGAAGGCGCCGGTGCCCGCGGCGGTGGCGGCGACCTGCGCGGGGTCGGCGGGCGGCAGGGCCGCGGGATCGACCCGGACCACGGTCGCGGTGCCACCGGAGGAGCCGCAGGCGGTGAGCAGGGCGGCGCAGCAGAGCAGGAGCGCCGCCGGGCGGCGGGTGCGGACGGACGTCGCGGACATGGCCGGCCTCGCCTCTCGGTCGCGGCGCGGGCCGGTGCCCGCGCCTCGGTGCCGGTTCGACGCGGCGCGGCCGCGACCGGTTCCCGGGCCGCCGGCCGGCTGTGCCATGATCGTTCGCCGCAGGACGGCCATGGGACGACCGGGAGGATCGATGAGCAGGCTCAGCTGCCCGCAGTGCGGTGGGCTCGACCAGGTGCAGAGCGTGCCGAGCGTCTACGAGTCGCAGACCAGCACCTACACGGGGCGCAGCACCGGCTACTCCTCCGGTGTCGCCTACGCCCGCGGGGTCGGGATCGTCCCGACCTTCGGCAGCACCACGACGTACGTCTCCGGCTCCTCCAGCAGCCTGCTGGCCGACCAGCTGGCCCCGCCGCCCGCGCCCCGGCTCGCCGCGCCCCGCAACGGCTGCGCGATCGCCGCGATGTTCGGACTGGTCGCCGGCGCCGGCTTCCTGGCACTGATCGTCTCGTTCTCCACCAGCGGCCAGGAGAACAGCGGCCGCGACGCGCTGATCCTGCTCGCCGTGCTGGCGACGCCGTTCCTGCTGACGGCGGCGGGCCTGCTGATCGGGCGCGGCCGCTTCCGCCGCCGCGCCCGGCGGGACTTCGAGGCCTACGCGGCGGTGCACCCGTCGCTGGTCACCGCCTGGCAGGCCGGCTACCTGTGCCACCGCTGCCACACGGCCTTCCTCCCGGACGGCGCGCTGGGCCTGGGGCTCGGCACCACCGCCGTGGTGCCGGTCCCCCGCTTCCCGGACCTGGTCGCCTTCGTCGCCGGGCGCCTGCGCGGCGAGTAGCGGCACGCCGGGCGGTCAGTCCCAGAACGCGCCGAACTCCAGCAGCTCGTCCCGGTGCTCGATCCGCTCCACCCAGTCGGCCGGCCAGGCGCCGGCGCCCAGGTGGGCACCGGCGAAGGCGCCGGCCAGGCAGGCGATCGAGTCGGAGTCCCCGGAGGAGTACGCGGCCCGGCGGACGGCGGCCACCGGGTCGTCCGGCAGCAGCAGGAAGCAGAGCAGCCCGGTGGCGAGCGCCTCCTCGGCGATCCAGCCCTCGCCGGTGGCCAGGCAGGGGTCGGCCTCGACGTCCGGCGCCGCGAGCGCGGCGTCCAGCCGGTCGAGCACCGCCAGGCACTCGTCCCAGCCGCGGGTGGCGAACGCCTCGGCCGTACGGTCCTGGGCGTGGTCGGCGAGGTCGCCGAGCCAGAGTGCGTCGTAGCGGCCCCGGTGGGCGAGCGCGTACGCCCGCAGCACGGCGGTCAGGCCGGCCGGCGGCAGTCCCTCGGCGAGCTTGCGGACGGCGTACGCGGTCAGCTCGCCGGCGGCCAGCGCGGTCGGGTGGCCGTGGGTGAGCCCGGACTGGAGCTGGGCGGCCCCGGCCAGCTGGTCGATCGTCAGCTCGCGGACCAGGCCGAGCGGGGCGACCCGCATATTGGCGCCGCAGCCCTTGGAGCCGACGTCGCTCGCCAGCTGCCAGCGGACGCCGGGCGAGGCGAGCCGGTCACAGGAGCGCAGGCAGGTCATGCCGGGCGCGCGGTTGTTCTGCGGCGAGCGCGACCAGGCGACGAACTCGGCGCGCAGCGGCGGCTCCAGGCTCTGCGGGGTGAGCGGGCCGTGGGCCGACGCGGTGCGCAGGGCGCGGGCCAGGGCGAGCGTCATCTGGGTGTCGTCGGTGACCAACGCGTCGGCCGGCAGCGGAAGTCGCCGCCAGTCCGGCCACTGCCACGCGATCAGCTCGACCTCCGAGAACTCGGTGACCTTGCCCAGCGCGTCCCCGATCGCCAGTCCCAGCAGCGCCCCGGTCGCCCTGCCGCCGCCCATGGCCCGCTCCCCTCGTCCGCTACACCTCGACCACCAATTCCTCCAGCCCCCGGATCACATAGCCCGGCTGCCACGCGGGCTCGCGGACCAGCCGCAGGCCCGGGGCGCGCCGCAGCAGGGTGCCGTACGACTCGGTGAGCTCCAGTCTGGCGAGCGGAGCGCCGAGACAGAAGTGGATTCCGGCGCCGAAGGTGATGTGCGGGTTGTCCGTGCGGCCGAGGTCCAGGCGGTCGGGGTCGGCGAAGCGCTCCGGGTCACGGTTGGCGGAGCCGAAGAGCAGGGCGACCTCGGAGCCGCGCGGGATGCTGACGCCGCGCACCTCGATGTCCTCCAGCACCCAGCGCTCGAACAGCTGCAGCGGGGTGTCCCAGCGCATCAGCTCCTCGATGGCGGTGGGCAGCAGCCCGTCCACGTCGGCGCGCAGCCGGGCCAGCTCCTCCGGGTGGCGGAACAGCGCCCACCAGCCGTTGCCGGTGGTGTTGACGGTGGCCTCGTGGCCGGCGTTGAGCAGCAGCACGCAGGTGGAGATCATCTCCTGCTCGCTGAGCGCGTCCGAGCCCTCCTGGGCCTGGATGAGCGCGCTGATGAGGTCCTCGCCGGGGGCGGCCCGGCGCTCGCGGATGAGGGCGCGCAGGTAGTCGGAGAACTCGGTGCTCGCGGTGACGGCCCGGCGGGCGGCCTCCTCGCTCGGGTTGAGCTCGAACATCCCGGTGATGTCGGCGGACCACGGGCGCAGCAGGTGCCGGTCGGACTCCGGGACGCCGAGCATCTCGGCGATCACCGCGACCGGCAGCGGCTCGGCGACGGCGGCGATCAGGTCGCCGCCGCCGTCCGCGAGCAGTCCGTCGACGAGTTCCCCGGCGAGCCGGCGGACGGTGGGACGCAGGCCCTCGACCATGCGCGGGGTGAAGGCCTTGGAGACCAGGCGGCGGATCCGGGTGTGGTCCGGGGCCTCCAGGTCGAGCAGGCCGTTGTCGTTGAGGGTGTGGAACGGCTCGTGCGCCGGGTCGGGTTCGGGGCGGCCGAACTCCTGGTGGCTGAACCGGTGGGTGTAGGTGCGGCCGAGCCGGCGGTCCCGGAGCAGCGCGCTGACGTCCTCGAAGCGCGAGACCAGCCACTGGTCGGTGGGTTCGAAGTACGTCACGGGGGCCTGCTCGCGCAGGGCGGCGTACGCGTCGTAGGGGTGGGCCACGAACGCCGCCGACCAGGGGTCGAACTTCGCCGTCGTCGTCATCGGTCGATCACTCCAGGCCATGAGGGGGGAGCCGGAAGGATCATCGTACGCATGCGCTCCGTCCGGCCCCCGGCCCCCGACCTCGTCGGCCTGCCCGCCGCCCCGCCCCGTCAGCTGGGCCGCTGCAAGCGGATGCTGCCCCGGGCCGCCCGCCCGTCGAACAGCCGCTCGTCCACCGGCCGGGCCGGACGCGGCGGCGGCGGGGCGACGCCCGGCGCGAGCGGGATGCTGCCCCGCCCTCCGAGCGCCAGCAGCCAGGCGGTCAGGTCCGGCCGGCTCCCGTACGGTCCGGCGGCCTGCTCCCAGACCCGCCGGACCATCACCAGCTGCCGGTCCGTCAGCACCCCCGGCAGCGGGTGCAGCTCCGTGCCCGGCGCCGCGTACGGGTCCTGCGCCAGCGTCCGGCCGACCAGCAGCGCCGCCTTGTAGCGGTCGCTGTCCACCGAGGCCGCGCTGCCGTGCGGAGAGCGCGGATCCGCCCAGTTGGGCGTGTCCGCCTGCTCCAGCACCGGGGCGGCGCCGACCCGGCGGATGCCGTCGCAGTCCAGCAGGTGCACGGCCGGCTCGGGCCGCACCGTCCAGAGCACATTGGCGTGCGAGAGGTCGCCGATCACCAGCCCCCAGCGGTGCAACCGGTCGATCAGCCCGACCAGCTCCAGCACCAGGGCCAGGCGCTGCTCCCCGTCCGGGCGGAGGATGCCCTGGGTGGCGGGCTTCTCCGGGTAGAGCAGGTACTGCGCCTCGGTGAGCTTGCGCGCGCCGGCGGCCGTCTGCCAGGTCATCGTCGGCGGGGCCTCCCGCATCAGGAAGCCGACGCAGCGCGGACCGTCCACCACCCGGCAGAGCGGCCAGGCGGCCTGGGCGTCCAGCCGGTCCCGGTCGGCCTGCGGCAGCGCGAGCCGCAGGCCGACCAGCTCGACCAGGGCCCGGCCGTTGACCCGCCCGGCGTCCAGGTAGCGCTTGAACAGCAGGCCGGGGTAGCCGTCCAGCCGCTGAACCAGGCCCTGGCCGCCCCGGCCGGCCTCGCCGCCGACCGGCAGCAGCGCCAGATCCGCGTCCCCGCCGTCGGCCAGCGCGGTGGCGATGTCCGGGGCGGTCACGGCGCGGCCTCCCAGAGGCAGACGACCGAGCGGTCGTCGTCGTAGCTGCGCACCCGCACCTGGGCCTGCCAGAGGAACTCCGCGAGGCCGGGCACCTCGCGGCCCCAGCGCCCGCCGAGCCACTCCCGCAGCTCGGACTCCTTGAGCAGCGGCAGCGCGAGCCCGTCGGTGCAGAGCACCAGCAGGTCGCCGGGGCGGGTGTCGGTGATCAGCCGGGCCCGGGCGTGCTCGTACGCCTCCGGGAGGCAGTCGGTCCGGGTGCTGATCAGCGCGCCGCCCTCGTCGTCCTCGGCCGCTTCGAGGTTCTGCCAGCCGCCCTCGCGCAGGCGCAGCAGGCCGCCGTCGCCGACCGAGACGAAGCCCCGGAACGGGACCGCCGGGTCGGCCGGCACCAGCAGGGCCCGCAGGGTGGTCGAGTAGGACTTCGGCGGGAGGCCCGCCCGCTCGGCCTCCCGGGCGAGTTCGCCGGCCGCCGCCGCGATCAGCCGGCTCATCAGGCTGGCGAAGTCGAGCTCGGCGCCGGAGCGCAGGAAGGCCAGCAGGGTCTCCGCCTTCTGGGCGACCTGCCTGGTCAGCAGCCGGACGATGCCGTGGGAGCCGTGGTGGGAGTGCGACTGGGAGCCGACGCCGTCGGCCACCGCGACCAGCAGCAGCTCGCCGGTGCGGACGACCAGGGCGGTGTCCTGGCGGCACTCGGCCGCGTAGCGGTGCCCGTCGCCGCGGACCGAGGCGGCGCGGACGGTGACCGGGCCGAACCGTCCGCCGTCCACCACGGTGTCGGGCAGCAGGGCGCCGAAGAGGTCGCCGCCGGAGGGGGCGGGGATGTCGGTCGGCTCGGCGGGGTAGGTCGGAGGCTTGCGGCCGACGTGGGTCAGCGGGCCGGTCTCCCGGAACGAGGACGGCCGGACGGCCGGCCCGGCCTCGTGGACCGGGGCCGGAGTCGGAGCCGGAGCCGGAGCCGGAGCGGTGACGGCCTCGGCGACCGGCGGGACGACGGCCGGCCCGTCGGCGCCCCACGGCTCACGGACCGCCGACGGCCCCGGGCCGATCGGGCGCGGCAGGAACCCCTCCGGGACCACCGGCCCGGAGACCACGGGCCGCGCCGCCTCGGCCGGCGCCTCGACCGGTGCCTCCGCCGGGACCGCGGCCGGTCCCCAGCCGTGCTCGTACACGGAGGCCGCGAGGTCGATCGGGTCGCCCTTGCGGGTCGGCGCGTGCTCCGGCCCGGGCTCCGGCGCCCGGCCGCCGCCCGGCACCTGGTTGTCGTACGCGTTCATCCGGCGGCCCGGCCTCAGAGCTTGTCGAGCGAGACGGAGGTGAACCCGGGCACGTGGTCGTCGACCTGCAGGCTCATCCCCTGGCCGGCCTCGGTCGCCCCGCTCACCGAGCGGACGATCGAGCGGGTCAGGCTGGCCGCGAACTCCCGCAGCGCGACCGCCGGGTTCGCCGTGCCCTCGTCCTGCATGAACGCCTTGAACGTGGCGACCCGCGCGATCACGCTCCGGTCGGCGCCGGTCATGCCGAAGGCGATGATGTGCGGCCGGAACGCGGCGGCCAGCAGGTCCTGGTAGGCCTGCTCCCAGTCGTCGTCCGTCGGCATGCCGTCGGAGAGGAAGAACACCACCGGGCGGTAGACGTCGTGGCCGTCGGCCTTCAGCGCCTGGACGTCCCGCTCGATCGCCCGGCGCAGCAGGGCGAAGGCGTTGCCGAAGGAGGTGAGGCCGGAGGCCTCCAGGGCGGGCAGCTCGTCGAGGTCGCTCAGGTCGACCAGCGGCTGGAGCTCATGGGCGTCGGTGGAGAAGCCGATCAGCCCGAACCGGGTCTTGTCGGCGATGGTCGGGTTGGTGCTGATCTCCTGGTGGAGGTCGAACAGGGCCTTGTTGAGGGTGTCGATGTCGGTGCTCATCGACCCCGACTCGTCGCACACGGCGTAGAACGGGAGGATCTGCACTGCACTTCTCCTTCGATTGGCAGAGCGTTGGCGGTCAGCCGGTGTAGAAGTAGATCTCCACCGAGGCGTGCCGAGGGTTGTCCGCGAGCGAGATGAAGTCCCGGGTGGTGGTGCCCCGGAACATCTCCGGACGGGCCTGCGCCAGCAGGCCGTTGACGGCGTGGGCGTAGGCCTGGCCGGTACCCGGGTCGCGGTTGCTGCCGAACGTGAGGACGACGGCGGCCTGCCGTCCGGCGTACCGCTCGGTGGCCGCGCGGATCTGGGCGGCCAGGCCGGCGGTGTCCGAGGCGTCCCCGCTGACGTCGACGGTGACCGGGTCGTGCTCGACACCGCGCGGTCCGGCCGGGGTGGGCGTCGCGGTGGGCGTGGCACTGGGGGTGGCGGTGGCGCTCGGGGTGGCGGTGGGCGCGGCGGCGGCCCGCTCGGCGGCCACCGGGTCGCCCTGGTCGCCCATCGCGACCAGGGCGAGCACCAGCAGCATGTCGGCGAACAGCCAGCCGGCCAGGTGCACGCCCCGGGCCCGCGGGCGCGCCGTCCGGAACCGGCCCCTCATCGGCCCTGCCCGTGCACCGGCACCTCGTCCAGCTCCAGCAGCGTCCGGTCGTCGGCCTCGACGGAGGAGGCACCCGATGCGGCCGAGCCGGCCGAGGCGGAGGCACCGGTCGCCCGGGACCGGGCGGCGCCCGCGTCGGGCCCGGGTCCGGAGGCCGTCTTCACCATGACGATGCCGCCGTCGCCGCGCTGCCCGCCCGGCGCGGGCGCCTCCGCACGCGCCGCCGCCGCAGTGGCCGCCGAGGCCGCCGCCGCGACCCGGTCGGCCAGCACCGCGACCTCCCGGGCCAGCCCGTCGAGCCGCTCCAGCAGCTGCCCGTTGACGTCGGCCACGGTCTCCGCGCCGGTGGTGAACCCGCGCTGGGCGACCGCGAGATCGCGCACCGCCTCCTCCACCCGTTCGCCCGCGCCGGCGAGTTCGGCGCCCACCCGGTCGGTGGCCCGGCGGACCAGCTCGGCCGCGTCGGCGACCTGCTTGCCGCCCCGGTGGACCAGGTCGTCGGTGGCCGCCGCGCCGTCCCGGACCGTCTCGGCGAGCCGGTCCCCGCTGTCCCGCACCGCCCGGCCGACCCCGTCGACGGCCTTGCCGATCCCGTCGACCGCCTTCTCGACGCCGTCGACGGCCCGGCGCAGCGGGTCGACCGCCTCGCCCGCCTCCGCGAGGCGCTGCTCGGCCCCGGCGACCGAGCGCTCGACGGCGGACGCCGCCTCGCTCAACTCCCGCTGGGTGTCGGCCGCCTGGCGGCCGAGCCGCTCCAGGGTCTCGGCCGCGCCGGTCAGCTCGGCCACGAAGCGCTGCGGCGTGGAACGGCGGCGCTCGTTCAGCACCAGCTGGGCACGGGTGAGCACCGGCGCCAGCTCCGCCAGCAGGTCCTCCGCCCCGGCCTCGGCCGCCGCCTCGCGGCGCTCGGTGCCGGCCCTGCGCACGCCGTGCGCGACGGAGAGCGCCAGCAGCAGCGCGATGAACAGGGTGGCGGACAGCGCGACGTCGCCGAAGGTGGCCCAGCCGGGCAGCCGCCCCTCGAAGCCGGTCTGCCAGAGCTGCAGGAACGGGCGCGCGGCCTGGCCGGCGTCCGCGCCGATCAGGCCCCGGTAGGCGCTGGTGGCCTGCATCAGGCCGGCCCAGGTGACCAGCAGCGGCACGAACACCAGGGCTCCCAGGGCGACTTCGACCCAGCCCCAGAACCGCGGCTCGGGGCCCGGCCGCACCGCGGCCCGCACGCTCTCCGGCCGGACGAAGCTGTGCACCAGGTCGAGTTCGGCCCACCGGTCGAGATCGCCGGTACCGGAGAGGGCCAACCCAAGCTCCTTGAGCTCTTCCTGACGGTGCGCCAGGCCGGGCCGGTCCGCCAGCGCCCGCAGTTCGCCCCCGATCGCGTGCCGGTCCAGCAGTCGGCCTGAGGTCATGAGGGCTCCTTCGTACGCGCCGCCGCGGAGCAGGGGACGCCCGTGGCCGGTACCGCGCGCAGACGCGGCCGCCCGTGCGGCCTCCCCCGGTGGCCGGAAACCGACCGCGCCGCTCCGCGCGGCAGCGTAGCGCAGAACGAGCTACCGGGAGCGGCGAGTTCGGAACCTTGCTATCGACTCGTCACCGAACTCCCCGCCCCCGGGGCACCGCTTCGCGACGCTCAGGCGTACCGGGCGACCAGCCGCTTCACCAGGGCCGGCAGGGCGGTGGAGATCGGCTCCCGGATCACCTCCTCGGCGGCCTCGTCGAACGGCGTCGGCTCACCGTTCACGATGATCAGCCGGGCGCCGGTCTTCACCGCGTTGTACGGCAGCGCGGCCACCGGGAAGACCTGCAGACTGGTGCCGACGGCGATGAACAGCTCGCAGGCCTTGCTGATCGCGTCCGCCTGCTGCAGCACGTCCGGGTCCAGGTTCTCGCCGAACATCACCGTGCGCGGCCGCAGGATCCCGCCGCAGGCCCGGCACTCCGGGTCCGGCTCGCCCGCCGCGACCCGCTCCAGGGCCTCCTCCATCGGGCCCACCACCCGGCACTCCACGCACTGCACCTCCCGTGCGGTGCCGTGGAGTTCGAGCACCTTGCGGGGGGTCTGCCCGGCCCGCTGGTGCAGCCCGTCGACGTTCTGGGTGAGCACCCGCACCGGCAGCCCGGAACGCTCCAGCCCCACCAGCGCCCGGTGCCCGGCGTTCGGCTCGGCGCCGAGCGCCCCCGTCCCGGCCCGCATCCGCCAGGCCTGCCGGCGGACCTCGGGGTCGGTGAGGTAGGGCTCGATGGTGACCAGCCGCTGCGCGTCCGGGTCGCGCTGCCAGAGCCCGTTGGGGCCGCGGTAGTCGGGGATGCCGGAGTCGGTGGAGATCCCGGCGCCGGTGAGCACGGCGATCAGCGGGCGCTTCGCGTTCATGCCCCGGACGGTACGGCTCTCGCCGCCCGCCCGCCACCGATAATCCGACCCGGGAACGCGGCTCAGGCGACCGCCGGACGGGCCGCGCCGCCGAAGCCCGCCAGCGGGGCCAGCGCCACCAGGTAGCAGCCGGCGGCGACCGGGACGAACGCCAGGTCCACCGCGGTCAGCACGGTCCCGGCGAACATCAGCGCCGGGCTCCACCAGCGCAGCACCCGCCCGGCGCCCACCGACGCGGCCACCAGCAGCGCCAGCAGGCCGACGTAAAACAGCATCGGTCCCGCCGAGTAGAACACCGGCAGCACGCCCGGCCGGCTCTGGACCACGTCGAACAGCCGGTGCTGGTCGGCCTTGTCCACCGCCACCGCACCGACGTACAGGTCGATCCCGATCTGCCCCAGCGAGGCGGCCAGTCCGGCGAACGCCACCCCCGCCGCCGCCCGGGCCCACATCCCGCGCCCCCGCCCCAGCGCGGCCAGCACGGGACCGAACAGCAGCAGCCCCAGCAGCATCAGGGCGTGACCGATCAGCCAGCCGGGGCCCGGCTCGCGCGAGCCGTCCAGCAGCCGGATGCCGCCGTACAGCGCCATCAGCACGGGGGCGGCGACGACGGCGAACGAGGTGACGCTGCTGCGCCGCGAGGTGTCCATGGGTGCGCTCCTGACGAAGGGTCCGGTGGTTCCGACACCCCGGATCCTGTCCGCCGCGCCCCTCGTCGCGGATCGCCCGCACCGGCGAATCCGCCCGCTCCCCCGCACGGGGGAGACCCGGTCAGGGCTCCCCCGCCACCACCGCGCCGGCCTCGTACGCGAACACCACCGCGTGCACCCGGTCCCGCAGCCCCAGCTTGGCCAGCACATTGCTGACATGGGTCTTCACGGTGTGCTCGCTGACCACCAGCGCGGCGGCGATCTCCGCGTTGGACAGTCCGCGCGCCAACAGCACCAGCGTCTCCCGCTCGCGCGCGGTCAGCTGCTCCAGCAGCCGCGCCGGCGCCCGCGCCGGCCGCCCGGCGGAGCCCGGCCGGCGGGCGGCGAACTCACCGATCAGCCGGCGGGTCACCGAGGGTGCCAGCAGCGCCTCCCCGGAAGCCACCATCCGCACCCCGTGCGCCAGGTCGTCGCGGCGGACGTCCTTGAGCAGGAACCCGCTGGCCCCGGCGTACAGCGCGTCGAAGACGTAGTCGTCGATGTCGAAGGTGGTCAGCATGATCACCCTGGTGCCGGGGTACTCGGCGCAGACCCGGCGGGCCGCCTCCAGCCCGTCCATCACCGGCATCCGGACGTCCAGCAGCAGCACATCGGGGCCGTGCACCCGGACGGCCTCGACCGCCTCGGCGCCGTCCGCCGCCTCGGCGACCACCTCGATGTCCGGCTGCGCGTCCAGGATCATCCCGAACCCGGCCCGCACCAGCTCCTGGTCGTCCGCGACGACCACCCTGATCGGCGTCATCCCGCAGCCCTCCGCACCGTCGTGCCCAGCGGAAGCCGGGCGCTCACCAGGAATCCCCGCCCGCGCGGCCCGGGCCCCGCCTCGGCCCGGCCTCCGCAGGCCGCCGCCCGCTCCCGGATGCCGACCAGGCCGCGGCCGCCGGAGAGGCCGTCCGCCGGCCGGTCCGGCCGCAGCCCGCGGCCGTCGTCGGAGACCAGCACCGCCAGCTCCTCCCTCTCCCGGACCACCCGGACCGAGACCCGGGAGGCCCCCGCGTGCTTGACCGTGTTGGTCAGCGCCTCCTGCACGATCCGGTAGCCGGCCGCCTCGACGTCCGCGGGCACCGGCCCGGTCCGCCCGTCGACCTCCAGCTCGACCCGCACCCCCGCCCGGCGCACCCGCTCGGCCAGCGCGGGCAGCTCGGCCAGCCGGGGCTGCGGCGCCAGCTCGGGCGCGCTGCCCTCCTCCTTCAGCACCCCCAGTACGCGCCGCAGCTGGACCATCGCGTCCCGTCCGGTGTCGGCGATGGTGTCGAAGGCCTTCACCGCCCGGTCCGGGTCGCCGCGCACCACCAGCGGCCCCGCCTCGGCCTGGATCACCATCAGCGAGACGGCGTGCGCCAGGATGTCGTGCATCTCCCGGGCGATCCGGGCCCGTTCCTCCGCGACCGCCCGGGCCGCGTCACTGGCCGCCCGCCGGCCGGCCTCCCGGGCGCGCTCCGCCTCCACCGCCGCCAGCCGGCGCAGCTCCCGCACCAGGCAGCCGAAGACGAACGCGCCCACCGAGGTGATCAGCGAGAACAGCGCGCCGTCCGGCGAGTGGGTGCCCACCACGTTGGCGGTCACCGTCACCGCCAGCACGCCCCAGCGCTGCCACTCCCCGGCCCGGTCCGCCACCGTGTACAGGCAGATCACCGCGGACAGCGGCAGCTGCGGCATCGCCGAGTGGGCGAGCACCGACAGCACCCCCGACACCCCGCCGCTGACCACCATCACGGTCACCGGCGCGCGCCGCCTCCAGGGCAGCGGCAGGGCCGTCCCCAGCGCCAGCAGATAGACCCACCAGGCCCGGGCGACCTCGTCGTGGTGCACCGACCAGAGCGAGACCGCCGCCGAACCGGCCGCCAGCAGGCCGTCCAGCACGTCCGGGTCGACCCCGGTCACCCGCGCCCGCCACCGTTCCACCCGTCCGGCCATCACCGCTCCCCCGTACCCGGGGACCCCGCCCCCGTGGAGAAGATCATGCCCGACCGGCAGCCCGGTGGGCAGGCCCCCGCCGTCGGCGCCCTCGCCCGCCGGTGCCCGCACCCCCATCCACACCCCTCCGCCCGTCCGCGCCGCCGCTGCGACGCCCCGAGCCTGTCCCGCCCGCACCGCCCCCGCCTCCCCCGCCGGAGGGATCTCCCGCCCTCCCCCGCGCGACGGAGCCGGGGAACGCCGAAGGGCCCGGAGGCTTGAAGCCTCCGGGCCCTTCGATGCAGTAGCGGGGACAGGATTTGAACCTGCGACCTCTGGGTTATGAGCCCAGCGAGCTACCGAGCTGCTCCACCCCGCGTCGGTGAACACGACTCTACGCGAACTCTGCCGAGATCCCTAATCGGTTCTCGCCCGGCCCCGGAAACGCCGCAGGGCGGCCACCCCGGGAGGGGGTGGCCGCCCTGCGGACGGGAACCTTCGACTCAGCCGGTGTACGGGCCGTAGTCGTAGTCGTCCAGCGGGACCGCCTGGCCGGAGCCGGCGCCGAAGGGCGACAGGTCGTAGTCGTCGTAGCCGACGGCCGAGTACATGGCGGCCTTGGCCTCCTCGGTCGGCTCGACCCGGATGTTGCGGTAGCGGGGCAGACCCGTACCGGCCGGGATGAGCTTACCGAGGATGACGTTCTCCTTGAGGCCCAGCAGCGGGTCCGACTTGGCGTGGATCGCCGCGTCGGTGAGGACCCGGGTCGTCTCCTGGAAGGAGGCGGCCGACAGCCAGGACTCGGTGGCCAGCGAGGCCTTGGTGATACCCATCAGCTGCGGACGGCCGGAGGCGGGGTGACCGCCCTCGGAGACCACGCGACGGTTCTCCTGCTCGAAGCGGCCGCGCTCGACGAGCTCGCCCGGGAGCAGCTCGGCGTCGCCCGACTCGATGATCGTCACGCGGCGGAGCATCTGCCGGATGATGATCTCGATGTGCTTGTCGTGGATCGACACACCCTGCGAGTTGTAGACCTTCTGGACCTCGGCGACCAGGTGGACCTGGACGGCACGCTGGCCCATGATGCGCAGGACGTCGTGCGGGTTGGTGGCACCCATGGTCAGCTTCTGGCCGACCTCGACCGCCTCGCCCTCGCTCACCAGGAGCTTGACACGCTTCGAGACCGGGTAGGCGATCTCGTCGGTGCCGTCGTCCGGGGTGACGACGATCTTGCGGGTCTTCTCGGTGTCCTCGATGCGGACCCGGCCCTGGGCCTCCGAGATCGGGGCCACACCCTTGGGGGTACGGGCCTCGAAGAGCTCGACGACACGCGGCAGACCCTGGGTGATGTCGTCACCGGCCACACCACCGGTGTGGAAGGTACGCATGGTCAGCTGGGTACCGGGCTCACCGATGGACTGGGCGGCGATGATGCCGACCGCCTCACCGATGTCGACCAGCTTGCCGGTGGCCAGCGAGCGCCCGTAGCACATGGCGCAGGTGCCGACGGCCGACTCACAGGTCAGGATCGAGCGGGTCTTGACCTCGGCGATGCCGTGGCGGATCAGCTCGTCGATCAGCACGTCACCGAGGTCGGTGTTGGCCGTGGCCAGCAGCTTGCCGTCGACGGTGATGTCCTCGGCGAGCATGCGGGCGTAGACGCTGGTCTCGACGTCGTCCGTCTTGCGCAGGACGCCGTCCGCGCCGACGGTGCCGATGGCCAGCTTCAGGCCGCGCTCGGTGCCGCAGTCCTCCTCGCGAATGATGACGTCCTGGGAGACGTCGACCAGACGACGGGTGAGGTAACCGGAGTCGGCGGTACGCAGAGCGGTGTCCGCCAGACCCTTACGGGCACCGTGGGTGGAGATGAAGTACTCCAGAACGGTGAGGCCCTCACGGAACGACGCCTTGATGGGTCGCGGGATGGTCTCGTTCTTGGCGTTGGACACCAGGCCGCGCATACCGGCGATCTGGCGCATCTGCATCATGTTTCCACGGGCGCCCGAGTCGACCATCATGAAGATCGGGTTGGTCTTCGGGAAGTTCGCGGCCATGGCGTCCGCGACCTCGTTGGTCGCCTGGGTCCAGATGCCGACGAGCTCCTGCTTGCGCTCGTCGTTGGTGATCAGACCGCGCTCGTACTGCTTCTGGACCTTCTCCGCCTTCGCCTCGTAGCCCTCCAGGATCTGGGGCTTGCTCGGCGGGACGATGACGTCCGAGATGGAGACGGTGACACCCGAACGGGTCGACCAGTGGAAGCCGGCCGCCTTCAGGTTGTCCAGGGTCGCCGCGACGGTGACCTTGGGGTAGCGCTCGGCCAGGTCGTTGACGATCGCGGAGAGCTGCTTCTTGCCCACCTCGTAGTCGACGAACGGGTAGTCCTCGGGCAGCAGCTCGTTGAAGAGCGCGCGGCCCAGGGTGGTCTTCAGGCGGAAGGACTCGCCCTCGAACCAGGACGACTGGCCGTCCTCGTCCAGCGGCGGGGTCCAGCCGCGGGGCGGGACGGTGCCGATGGGCAGGCGCAGCTCGATCGGGGCCTGGACGTCCAGCTCGCGGGCGTCGAAGGCCATGATCGCCTCGGCGGTCGACGAGAAGGTGCGGCCGGCGCCCTTCACGTTGTCGCGGTCCGAGGTCAGGAAGAACAGACCGAGCACCATGTCCTGGGTCGGCATGGTGACGGGGCGACCGTCGGCCGGCTTCAGGATGTTGTTCGAGGACAGCATCAGGATGCGGGCCTCGGCCTGCGCCTCCGCGGAGAGCGGCAGGTGGACGGCCATCTGGTCACCGTCGAAGTCCGCGTTGAACGCGGTGCAGACGAGCGGGTGGATCTGGATGGCCTTGCCCTCGACCAGCTGCGGCTCGAAGGCCTGGATGCCGAGGCGGTGCAGGGTGGGCGCACGGTTCAGCAGGACCGGGTGCTCGGCGATGACCTCTTCGAGGACGTCCCACACGACCGGACGGGCGCGCTCGACCATGCGCTTGGCCGACTTGATGTTCTGCGCGTGGTTCAGGTCGACCAGGCGCTTCATCACGAACGGCTTGAAGAGCTCCAGCGCCATGGCCTTGGGCAGACCGCACTGGTGCAGCTTGAGCTGCGGGCCGACGACGATGACCGAACGGGCCGAGTAGTCGACTCGCTTGCCGAGCAGGTTCTGGCGGAAACGACCCTGCTTGCCCTTCAGCATGTCGCTGAGGGACTTCAGCGGGCGGTTGCCCGGGCCGGTGACCGGACGGCCGCGGCGGCCGTTGTCGAACAGCGCGTCGACGGCCTCCTGGAGCATGCGCTTCTCGTTGTTCACGATGATCTCGGGCGCGCCGAGGTCGAGAAGCCGCTTCAGGCGGTTGTTGCGGTTGATGACACGGCGGTACAGGTCGTTCAGGTCGGAGGTCGCGAAGCGGCCACCGTCCAGCTGCACCATCGGACGCAGGTCCGGCGGGATGACCGGGACGCAGTCCAGCACCATGCCGTTGGGCTTGTTGGTGGTCTGCAGGAACGCGGAGACGACCTTGAGGCGCTTCAGCGCACGGGTCTTCTTCTGGCCCTTGCCGGTGCGGATGATCTCGCGCAGGCGCTCGGACTCCTCCGCCAGGTCGAAGGTCTCGAGGCGGTCCTTGAGGGCCGCCGCGCCCATCGAGCCGGAGAAGTAGGTGCCGAAGCGGTCGCGCAGCTCGCGGTAGAGCAGCTCGTCGCCCTCGAGGTCCTGGACCTTGAGGTTCTTGAAGCGGGCCCACACCTCGTCGAGGCGGTCGAGCTCGCGCTGCGCGCGGTCGCGCAGCTGCTTCATCTCGCGCTCGGCGCCCTCGCGCACCTTGCGGCGCACGTCGGCCTTGGCGCCCTCGGCCTCCAGCTCGGCCAGGTCGGTCTCGGCCTTCTTGGCGCGGGCCTCGAGGTCGGAGTCGCGGCGGTTCTCGATCTGCTGGCGCTCGACCGAGACGTGCGCCTCCAGGGACGGCAGGTCGCGCTGGCGGCGCTCGTCGTCGACCCAGGTGATCATGTAGGCGGCGAAGTAGATGACCTTCTCGAGGTCCTTCGGCGCCAGGTCGAGCAGGTAGCCGAGGCGGGACGGCACACCCTTGAAGTACCAGATGTGGGTGACCGGGGCGGCCAGCTCGATGTGGCCCATCCGCTCACGGCGCACCTTGGCGCGGGTCACCTCGACGCCGCAGCGCTCGCAGATGATGCCCTTGAAGCGGACGCGCTTGTACTTACCGCAGTAGCACTCCCAGTCCCGGGTGGGGCCGAAGATCTTCTCGCAGAAGAGGCCGTCCTTTTCGGGCTTCAGGGTGCGGTAGTTGATGGTCTCCGGCTTCTTGACCTCGCCGTGCGACCACTGGCGGATGTCGTCGGCGGTGGCCAGGCCGATGCGGAGCTCGTCGAAGAAGTTGACGTCAAGCACTGGTCGTCAAGCCCTCTTTCGTAAGTCGAGAGTCGTTCATGTGGTCTGAGGGGGGCCTGGGGGCGGGCCGGCTGCTCAGCGAGCAGCCGGCCCCACCTCCGTCAGACCTCTTCGACGCTGCTCGGCTCGCGCCGGGACAGGTCGATGCCGAGCTCCTCGGCGGCGCGGAACACGTCCTCGTCGGAGTCCCGCATCTCGATGGACTGGCCGTCCGAGGACAGCACCTCCACGTTGAGGCAGAGCGACTGCATTTCCTTGATGAGGACCTTGAAGGACTCGGGAATGCCGGGCTCGGGGATGTTCTCGCCCTTGACGATGGCCTCGTAGACCTTCACGCGGCCGAGAACGTCGTCGGACTTGATGGTGAGCAGCTCCTGCAGCGCGTAGGCCGCGCCGTACGCCTCAAGGGCCCACACCTCCATCTCACCGAAGCGCTGACCACCGAACTGCGCCTTACCACCGAGCGGCTGCTGGGTGATCATCGAGTACGGGCCGGTCGAGCGGGCGTGCAGCTTGTCGTCGACCAGGTGGTGCAGCTTGAGGATGTACATGTAGCCGACCGAGACCGGCATCGGGAACGGCTCGCCGGAGCGGCCGTCGAACAGCCGGGCCTTGCCGGTGGAGTTCACCAGGCGCGCACCGTCACGGGTGAGCGTGGTGTTGTCCAGCAGGCCGGTGATCTCGTCCTCGCGGGCGCCGTCGAAGACCGGGGTGGCCAGGTTGGTGCCGCCCTCGACCGTGTCGGCGCCGATCGCCTGCAGGCGCTGGGCCCACTCGTCGGCGAGGCCGGAGACGTCCCAGCCCTGCTTGGCGAGCCACCCGAGGTGGATCTCCAGGACCTGTCCCGGGTTCATTCGGGACGGGACACCCAGCGGGTTGAGGATGATGTCGACCGGGGTGCCGTCCTCCAGGAACGGCATGTCCTCGACCGGCAGGATCTTGGAGATGACGCCCTTGTTGCCGTGGCGGCCGGCGAGCTTGTCACCGTTGGTGATCTTGCGCTTCTGGGCCACGTAGACGCGGACCAGCTGGTTCACGCCCGGGGGCAGCTCGTCGCCCTCTTCGCGGTCGAAGACGCGCACGCCGATGACCTTGCCGGACTCACCGTGCGGCACCTTCAGCGAGGTGTCGCGGACCTCACGGGCCTTCTCGCCGAAGATCGCGCGGAGCAGGCGCTCCTCCGGGGTCAGCTCGGTCTCGCCCTTCGGGGTGACCTTGCCGACCAGGATGTCGCCGGTGACGACGTCGGCGCCGATGCGGATGATGCCGCGCTCGTCGAGGTCGGCGAGGACCTCCTCGGAGACGTTCGGGATGTCCCGGGTGATCTCCTCGGGGCCGAGCTTGGTGTCACGGGCGTCGACCTCGTGCTCCTCGATGTGGATCGAGGAGAGGACGTCGTCCTGCACGAGGCGCTGCGACAGGATGATCGCGTCCTCGTAGTTGTGACCCTCCCACGACATGAACGCCACGAGCAGGTTCTTGCCGAGGGCCATCTCGCCCTCGTCGGTGCACGGGCCGTCGGCCAGCACCTGGCCGGACTCGACCCGGGCGCCCTCGTCCACGAGCACCTTCTGGTTGAAGGCGGTGCCCTGGTTCGAGCGGGTGAACTTGGCGGCGCGGTACGTGGTGTACGTGCCGTCGTCGTTGGCCACGGTGACGTAGTCGGCCGAGACCTCCTGGACGACACCCGGCTTCTCGGCGGTGATGACGTCCGCGGCGTCGACGGCGCAGCGGTACTCCATGCCGGTGCCGACCAGCGGGGCCTCGCTCTTCAGCAGCGGCACCGCCTGGCGCATCATGTTCGAGCCCATGAGCGCGCGGTTGGCGTCGTCGTGCTCGAGGAACGGGATCATGGCGGTCGCGACCGACACCATCTGGCGCGGCGAGACGTCCATGTAGTCGATCTCGGTGCCCGGGATGTAGTCGATCTCGCCACCACGGCGGCGGACCAGGACGCGGGGCTCGGCGAAGTGCAGGTCCGCGGTCAGCGGGGCGTTCGCCTGGGCGATGACGTAGCGGTCCTCCTCGTCGGCGGTCAGGTAGTCGACCTGCTCGGTGACCACGCCGTCGACGACCTTGCGGTACGGGGTCTCGATGAAGCCGAAGGCGTTGACCCGGCCGTACGAGGCCAGCGACCCGATCAGACCGATGTTCGGGCCTTCCGGGGTCTCGATCGGACACATGCGGCCGTAGTGCGAGGGGTGCACGTCACGGACCTCGAAGCCGGCGCGCTCACGGGAGAGACCGCCGGGGCCGAGGGCGGACAGACGGCGCTTGTGGGTCAGGCCCGACAGCGGGTTCGTCTGGTCCATGAACTGCGACAGCTGGCTGGTGCCGAAGAACTCCTTGATGGAGGCGACGACCGGCCGGATGTTGATCAGGGTCTGCGGCGTGATCGCCTCGACGTCCTGGGTGGTCATGCGCTCGCGCACGACGCGCTCCATACGGGCGAGACCCGTACGGACCTGGTTCTGGATGAGCTCGCCCACGTTGCGCAGGCGGCGGTTGCCGAAGTGGTCGATGTCGTCGACCTCGACCACGATGTCGCGGCCGGTCTCGTCACGCCAGTCGACCTCGCCGGCGTGCAGCTTGACCAGGTACTTGATCGCGTTGATGATGTCGGGCTCGGTGAGCACACCGGAGTCCAGCGACTCGGCGTTGCCGAGCTTGCGGTTCACCTTGTAGCGGCCGACCTTGGCGAGGTCGTAGCGCTTCGGGTTGAAGTACAGGTTCTCCAGCAGCGTCTGCGCGGCCTCGCGCGTCGGCGGCTCGCCCGGGCGCAGCTTGCGGTAGATGTCCAGCAGCGCGTCGTCCTGGCCCTGGGTGTGGTCCTTCTCCAGGGTGGCGCGCATCGACTCGTACTCGCCGAACTCCTCGAGAATCATCTCGTTGGTCCAGCCGAGCGCCTTGAGCAGCACGGTGACCGACTGCTTGCGCTTGCGGTCGATGCGGACGCCGACCATGTCGCGCTTGTCGATCTCCATCTCCAGCCAGGCACCACGCGAGGGGATGACCTTGCAGGAGTAGATCTCCTTGTCGGAGACCTTGTCCAGGGTGGAGTCGAAGTACACACCCGGGGAGCGGACGAGCTGCGACACGACGACACGCTCGGTGCCGTTGATCACGAACGTGCCCTTGTGGGTCATGAGCGGGAAGTCGCCCATGAAGACCGTCTGAGACTTGATCTCACCGGTCTCGTTGTTGGTGAACTCGGCCGTGACGAAGAGCGGGGCGGCGAACGTGAAGTCGCGGTCCTTGCACTCGTCAATGGAGTTCTTCGGCGGCTCGAAACGGTGGTCGCGGAAGGTCAGCGACATCGACCCACTGAAGTCCTCGATCGGCGAGATCTCCTCGAAGATCTCCTCCAGACCGGACTTGGTGGGGACGTCCAGACCGTTCTCCAGCGCCTCCTCGACCCGGGTCTTCCAGGCCGCGTTGCCGAGCAGCCAGTCAAAGCTCTCGGTCTGCAGGGCCAGGAGGTTCGGGACCTCGAGGGGCTCCTTGATCTTCGCGAAGGAGACGCGGAGCGGGGCGGTGGATGCGGCGGAATTGTTCGAGGCGTTGCGCGGCGCGGCCAAGAGGGGGGTCCTTCCGAGGGCTCGGAGCTCACTACGCGCGTACCAGCCGGGCCTTCACGGGCTTGGTCCCGCCTCCCTCGCCACTGGCCTCTGCCGAGGTCGAAACCCCAGGTCAGAGCCGCTTTGCGGAGGTGGTGCCAGACCCCTTCGGGGCAACGCAAACTCCGGGCGACGAGTCACGGAGCAGCTAACAGGCAGCGCAAAGGGACAGTGTAGCCAAAGGCGACACTGCTGTCCAGCTCTGATTCGGAGACCGAATCGGAGACTCCTCCCGGTAGCCGTCGGGCGCGGACGCCCGCCGGGTACTGCACCGGCCCGGACTCGCCGGGCCCACGACTCACGTGGAGTCACTTCCCTCCGGAGCCGCCGGTTATGCATCCGGCGGTGGACCAACCGGGCCGACTCGCGCCTTGAGAATCGCGCGCCGTGCCGGGTTCGTCAAGGGCCCGCCTCCGGTGCGGGCCTCGACCCGTTCATCGCGCCGGACCGCCCCGGCGTTACAGAAGCCGTGGTCGGGGCCTCAGCCGATGACGATCACCATACCCGCCCCCACCGACAGTGCCGAGTGGGCGTTCGGCCACACCGGTCAGCGCGGGCGCGGGGAGGCCGTCGGGGCCGGCGGACGCAAAAGGCCGGGCCGACCACCCGCAAGGGTGATCGGCCCGGCCCGCAGCCCCCTCAGAGGGGGCGGAGAGTCACTTGACGGTGACCTTGGCGCCGGCGGCCTCGAGGGCGGCCTTGGCCTTCTCGGCAACGTCCTTGGCAACCTTCTCCAGGACCTTGGCACCGGCGGTGTCAACGAGGTCCTTGGCCTCCTTCAGGCCGAGGGAGGTCAGGGTGCGCACCTCCTTGATGACCTGGATCTTCTTGTCGCCCGCGCCATCGAGGATGACGTCGAACTCGTCCTGCTCCTCGACGGCCTCGGCGGCGGCGGCCGGGCCACCGGCGGCGGCAACGGCGACCGGAGCGGCGGCGGTGACGTCGAACTTCTCCTCGAAGGCCTTCACGAACGCGGCCAGCTCGATGAGGGTGAGCTCCTCGAACTGCGCGAGCAGCTCGTCCTGGGACAGCTTCGCCATGATTGGCGTCCTTCCACTAAATCGGCAGGTGGTGCCGGATGTACGGGTTGGCGGGCGTACGGGCCCGCAGCGAGGCAGGGCCTCGGCCGATCACTCGGCCGCGGTCTCCTCGGCGGCGGGAGCCGGCGTACCGGCACCGCCCTGCTCGACCTTGTCGCGCAGCGCGTCCACAGTGCGGACGAGCTTCGACGGCAGGGCCTGGAAGAGCGCGGCAGCCTGGGACTGCTTGGCCTTCAGGGCACCCGCCAGCTTGGCGAGCAGCACCTCGCGGGACTCGAGGTCCGCGAGCTTCTTGATGTCGTCGGCAGACAGCGCCTTGCCATCAAGGACACCGCCCTTGATGACGAGAGCGGGGTTCTCCTTGGCGAAGTCACGCAGAGCCTTCGCCGACTCCACCGGATCACCGGTGACGAAGGCGACAGCCGTCGGACCGGCGAACAGGTCGTCGAGCTCCGTGATCCCGACCTCATTGGCCGCGATCTTGGTCAGCGTGTTCTTCACCACGGCGTACTGGGCGTTGTCACCCAGGGAGCGACGCAGGGTCTTGACCTGCTTCACCGTGAGACCGCGGTACTCGGTCAGCACGGCCGCGTTCGAGCCACGGAAAAGCTCCGTGATCTCGGCGACGGCAGCAGCCTTGTCGGGCCTAGCCATAGGCTTACGCCTCCTTCCGTGATGTCGAAGTCCGGCCGACCGCGAGAGTCGACCATTCGCGCCTCGGACCACCGGACGGAGGAAAGCCCCTGCGGAAAAGCAGATGAGCCCCGGTGCGCAGGCGCACGGGGCTCGGCGTGAACTCGACGGATCCACGTGCGGGGCACGCGACCCGGAGGTCAAAGCTCCAAACAGTCCTGCGCGGGCTGTCTGCGCGTGAAGCGCAGATCCTTCGGTCGCGCACTCCCTTGCGGGCGCACGGCGACAACCAGCGGTCTTTGGCTTCGGCAACAGTAACCGGACGCCGCCGTCCGGGGCAAATCACCTCCGCGGACCGGCTCGGCGGACCGGGGCTCAGCGGGCCAGCGGGGACACGCTGCGGGTGCCGGTGTCCACGGTGTCCGCCTCGGCCGGGGCCTGCGCCGAGAGCGGGCCGCCGGGCTCGGAGTAGAGCACCGAGTCGTCCAGCCGGCCGCTGTCCCCCGTCCCGGTCCGCTCCATCCGGACCAGCTGGTCCTTGTCGTTCAGCCAGAGGTCCAGGGTGAGCGAGGCGGAGCCGCCGGGCGCCAGCGCGGTCCGCAGGCCGTCCCGGCGGGCGGGGCTGAGCTGGGTCTGCGCCGCCGCGTAGCGGGCCGCGTCGGTGACCACCCGGTAGTGCTCCAGGGTCTCGTCCTGGATCTTCTCCTCGCCGATGTACTGGGCGGTGATCCCGTCGGCGGTCGCGGCGGCCAGCGCCACCACCGGGTTGAGCAGGTCGATCAGCCCGGCGTACGGGATCTCCCGGTGCCCGTCCGGACCCTGCGGCCCGGCGAACCGCTCCCAGTGCTTGCCGCCCAGCCGGGCCGCGGTGGCCGCGTCACCGCCCTCGTAGGCCACGGTGTCCACCACGATCAGCTGCTCGGGGACGCCCAGGTTGGCACGTTTGACGTGGAGGGCCGTCTTCGGCTGCCAGAACAGCGGCCCGGAGCCGGCGTCCGCGCCCAGCCGGTAGCTCACCTTGGCCCGGCGGGCGGTCTGCATCGCCAGCTGGGAGGAGAGCAGCACGCCGTGCGGGGAGCGGTCGGTCGGCTTGGCCGGCCAGGTCGGCGAGGCGCTGCTGGGCGTCGGTGTCGGGGAGCCTGGCGTGCTCGGCGGGGAGGACGGCTCCGGGCCGGCGGCCGAGCTGCACCCGGCCGCGAGCACCGCGACGGCGACCACCGCCGCCAGCCGCTGCCGCACCGCCATCCAACGCCTCCCCGATATGCCACTGATGTCACTGATTCCGCCGGACGTCCGTACGGGTCGGGACGTCCGCTCCTGCCCACCTTGCCACCCGGCCTCCCGGGACCCCGTGGCACCCCCCGCCACTCGGCCGCACGGCCGTCCCCCGGCTACGGCGTGCGACCGGCCGACGGAGCGGAGGACGGGACGCCGGACGGGTACGCGGAGGCACCGGCGGAGGGCCCCGCGGACGGCTCGGCGCCCGGCTCGGCAACGGGCTCGGCGCCCGGTTCGGCACCGCCCTCGCCGTCCGCGGCGATGTCCGTGGTGGTCACCACCGCGCCGGCCGTGCCGCGGACGGTGGACCGCACCCGCAGCAGCCGGTCCCCGGGGGCCACCCAGAACTCGTAGTCCAGCGTCTCGACGCCGGCCCGCTCGTAGTAGCCGAGCAGTTCGGTCAGCCGCGCGGGGCTCAGCCCCTCCTCCGCGCCGTAGTAGTCCGCCACCGACGCGGTGCCCCGGTAGTGCGCGACCGTCCCGCCGTTCAGCTGCTCGCCGCCGAGCGGGGTGAGCCGGCCCGCCAGCGCCATCGTGTGCGCCGGTCCGCCCGGGTTGGACAGCAGGCCGGTGATCCAGCCGCCGGCCCAGCCGGTCGCCCCGGACGCCGCCGCCCGCGGGTCCAGCGACTCCGCCCTCCCCCGCTCCGCCGTCCTGGGCGCCGCGCCCGGGTAGCCGAGCTCCAGCGCGCCGTCCTGGCCGTGCAGCCGCCCAGTGCCGAGCTCGTCGGTGACGGTCAGCTCGGCCGCGTCGCGGGCGCCCCAGGCCAGCGTGCCGTCGGCGGCGCGCCGCCCGGCCGGGCCCTCCTGGACCACCTGGACCCGGGCCCCGCCGGCGTCGTCCAGCCGCTGCGAGGCGGACAGCAGCACCTGCTTGGGCGGCCGCACGGCGGGACGGTCGCTGATCGGGGTGCGGTCCCCGGACACGGCCAGCACGCTGCACGCGGTCAGACCGGCGGCGAGCAGCAGCAGGGCCGCTCCCTTGGCGGCGGGGCGAAGGGCGGGCACGGCACTCTCCGGCGGTCGGACGGCGGCGGCCCCGGGCGGGAGCGCACGGGCGGACCGGGCGAGCGTACGACGGACCGGGCGGCCGTTCGCCCCGCCGGGGGTATCGATCGGGAAACGACGGCGGGCCCGCACCCCCGGCGAAGGGGGTACGGGCCCGCCGTACGGACGACGACTGCGATCAGACCGCGGCCGGGTCCTCCTCGACGAGGAGGTTGCGGGTGCGGTTCGGGTCCACCTGGATGCCGGGGCCCATGGTGGTCGAGAACGCGGTCTTCTTGATGTAGCGGCCCTTGGCGGCGGACGGCTTGGCGCGGAGCACCTCGTCCAGCGCGGCGGCGTAGTTCTCGACCAGCTGCTCGTCGGTGAAGGAGGCCTTACCGATGATGAAGTGCAGGTTCGAGTGCTTGTCGACGCGGAACTCGATCTTGCCGCCCTTGATGTCGTTGACAGCCTTGGCGACATCGGGGGTGACGGTGCCGGTCTTCGGGTTCGGCATCAGGCCACGGGGACCGAGCACGCGGCCGAGGCGGCCGACCTTGCCCATGAGGTCCGGGGTGGCGACGACGGCGTCGAAGTCCAGCTTGCCCTTGGCGACCTCGTCGATGAGCTCGTCGGCACCGACGATGTCGGCACCCGCAGCACGCGCGGCCTCGGCACGCTCGCCGGTCGCGAAGACCAGGACCCGAGCGGTCTTACCGGTGCCGTGCGGGAGGATCACGGTGCTGCGGACCATCTGGTCGGCCTTGCGCGGGTCGACACCCAGACGCATGGCGACCTCGACGGTGCCGTCGAACTTGCTGGTGCTGGTCGCCTTGGCGAGGCGGACGGCCTCGAGGGGGGCGTAAAGGCGCTCGCGGTCCACCTGGGCGTCCGCGGCCTTCAGAGCCTTGCTGCGCTTCACTGCTGCTCCTGAATGGTGATGGGAGTTGTGGTATTCACGGGCCAGCGCAGGCCCTACCACAGGGAACGAGAAGGGGTGATCAGCCCTCGACGGTGATGCCCATCGACCGGGCGGTGCCGGCGATGATCTTCTCCGCCGCGTCCAGGTCGTTGGCGTTCAGGTCGGGCATCTTGGTGGTGGCGATCTCGCGGACCTGGGCGCTGGTGAGCTTGGCGACCTTGGTCTTGTGCGGCTCGCTGGAGCCCTTCTCGATGCCGGCGGCCTTCAGGATGAGGCGCGCGGCCGGCGGCGTCTTCGTGATGAAGGTGAAGGAACGGTCCTCGTAGACCGTGATCTCCACCGGCACGATCATGCCGCGCTGCGACTCGGTCGCGGCGTTGTAGGCCTTGCAGAACTCCATGATGTTGACGCCGTGCTGACCCAGCGCGGGGCCGACCGGCGGAGCCGGGTTGGCCGCACCGGCGTTGATCTGGAGCTTGATAAGCCCCGTGACCTTCTTCTTCTTGGGAGGCATGTCTCTCCGGGTCCTTCCGAGAGGTGATTGCTGGTGTGCGCCGAACCGGGGCGACACCCGGTCGCCAGCACACACATCGGACCAGGCTAACGCCTCGGCGTCGCTGGGCCAAAACGGATTCGGGGCGGGAGCCTCGGCCCCCGCCCCGGATCCGAAGACGGTATGACTAGTTCTTCTGGATCTGGTCGAAGGAGAGCTCGACCGGGGTCTCCCGGCCGAAGATCTCGACCAGGCCCTTGACCTTCTTCGAGTCGGGGTTGATCTCGTTGATGGTCGCCTGCAGGGTCGCGAACGGACCGTCGGTGACGGTGACCGAGTCGCCGACCTCGAAGTCGAGCACCTGGACCTCGACCGGGCGGACCGGCGAGGCCTTGCCGGCCTCCTTCGCGGCCTGGCGCTCCACGTCGGGGGCGAGCATCTTGACGACCTCGTCCAGGGTCAGCGGGTACGGGTCGTAGGCGTTGCCCACGAAGCCGGTGACACCGGGGGTGTTGCGCACGACGCCCCAGGACTCCGGGGTGAGGTCCATGCGCACCAGGACGTAGCCGGGGAGCTTGTTCTGGCGGATGGTCTTGCGGTCGCCGTTCTTGATCTGGACGACCTCCTCCTGCGGCACCTCGGCCTGGAAGATGTACTCCTCGACGTTGAGGGAGACGGCGCGCTGCTCCAGGTTCTGCTTCACCCGGTTCTCGTAGCCGGCGTAGGTGTGGATCACGTACCACTCGCCCGGCATGAACCGCAGGTCCTCACGGAACTTGGCGACCGGGTCGACCTCCTCGGCCGGCTCGGCCTCGGTCTCGGTCTCGGTCTCCTCGGCGGCGGCCTCCTCGGCCTCGTCCTCGGCGGCCTCGTCGGACTCCACGTGCAGCGCGGCCTCCTCGGCCGACTCCCCGGCCTCGGCCTCGTCGTGCGCCTCGGCCTCGTCCTCGTCGGCGTCGACGGCGTCCACGATCTGCTGCTCGTCGGTCTCGACGTCGTCAGCCAGCTCGGCCGCGTCCTCGGCGGCGACATCCGCCTCGCGGACGGTCTCGTCGGCGTCGTACAGGGGGGACTCAGACACGGTGGCTGCTTCTTTCCTGGAGATGGTGAAGGTGGCGCGCTCCGCGACGGACCGGCGACGCTCCGCTCACGCGGTCGCCGGAAGTTCGCCTCGGAGACTTCAACAGTACCGAGTCCACGGTAGCGGCCTCGTCCCGCCGACGCAGACAGCTCGACCCGGGCCGAGGATCGGCCCGGGTCGGGGAAGCTGTTTCGAAGGTGAACGGCCGCGTCAGCCGAAGATCCAGAGGGCAGCCTTGGAGAATCCATAGTCGAGGCCGGACACGAAGGCCATCATGACCACGACGAACACGACCACGACGGTCGTGTAGCTCACCAGCTGGTTGCGCGTCGGCCAGACGACCTTGCGCAGCTCGGCGATGATCTGCCGGTAGAAGAGCGCGAGCCGGGCGAAAGCGCCCTTCTTGGCACGCTTGCCGGACTTCTTGTCGCCAGAGCGCTTGCGACGCGACTCGCCCTCCGCGGGCGTGGTCTCGGCAGCGCCGTCGGTCCCCTCGGGGTTGCCGCTCTCAGGCGTTGCGGTGGAGCCCGTGGTCTCCGTCACTCGTCCTCACCTGAATCCGGGTCCTGCCGAGCGTCGACTCGATACCCCGAAAAGGGCACGAGCGGCCGGCTAACGGTGCTGATCGGCGCCCTCTCCGCATCAAGCCCGCTCGCTCTGTGGAGCGAACGGGCTGAATGCGGATCAAGCAGCAGGGCAAGAGGGACTTGAACCCCCAACCGCCGGTTTTGGAGACCGGTGCTCTACCAATTGAGCTATTGCCCTACGGAACCTCGCGGCCCCAGTAGCGACCACCAACCTACCGCATCTTCCGCCGATCCCCGTACAGGTTCTGCACGGTGGCGGATGCTCCGGTTCGTTCGGTGGCCGTCGAGCAGTGAGTGTACGTGGTCGGAGGGCGTTTGGTCGAACCTCTTCTTTTCCATCCGTCACCCGGGTCGCTCCGGGCCGCCATGTGGACGGCCCCGTACATATCGTGAAACCGCCATGCCCGGCCCGTGTGCGGTCTGCGACCATGCAGGCATGAGCGCTTCCACCCCGCAGCCCGACAGTTCCGTCCGTCCCGCCGACCGCCGCGTCTCCGCCCGGATCGGCGCGATCGCCGAGTCCGCCACCCTCGCCGTGGACGCCAAGGCCAAGGCCCTCAAGGCGGCCGGCCGTCCGGTCATCGGCTTCGGCGCCGGCGAGCCGGACTTCCCGACCCCGGACTACATCGTCGAGGCGGCCGTCGAGGCCTGCCGCGACCCCAAGAACCACCGCTACACCCCGGCCGGCGGCCTGCCGGAGCTCAAGGAGGCGATCGCGGCCAAGACGCTGCGTGACTCCGGCTACGCGGTGGACGCCTCCCAGGTGCTGGTGACCAACGGCGGCAAGCAGGCGATCTACGAGGCGTTCGCGGCGATCCTCGACCCGGGCGACGAGGTCATCGTCCCGGCGCCGTACTGGACCACCTACCCCGAGTCGATCCAGCTGGCCGGCGGCGTGCCGGTGGAGGTCGTGACCGACGAGACCACCGGGTACAAGGTCTCGGTCGAGCAGCTGGAGGCCGCCCGCACCGAGAACACCAAGGTGGTGCTGTTCGTCTCGCCGTCCAACCCGACCGGCGCGGTGTACACCCGGGCCGAGGCCGAGGCGATCGGCCGCTGGGCCGTGGAGCACGGGCTGTGGGTGCTCACCGACGAGATCTACGAGCACCTGGTCTACGGCGACGCGGAGTTCACCTCGCTGCCGGCCCTGCTGCCCGAGCTGGCCGACAAGACCCTGGTGGTCAACGGCGTCGCCAAGACCTACGCGATGACCGGCTGGCGGGTGGGCTGGGTGATCGGCCCCAAGGACGTCATCAAGGCCGCGACCAACCTGCAGTCGCACGCCACCTCGAACGTCTCCAACGTCGCCCAGCGCGCCGCCCTGGCCGCCGTCGCCGGCGACCTCTCCGCCGTCCACGAGATGCGCACCGCCTTCGACCGGCGCCGCCGCACCATCGTGAAGATGCTGAACGAGATCGACGGCGTGGTCTGCCCCGAGCCCGAGGGCGCGTTCTACGTCTACCCGTCCGTCAAGGCCCTGCTGGGCAAGGAGATCCGCGGCAAGCGCCCGCAGAGCTCCGCCGAGCTCGCCTCGCTGATCCTGGACGAGGTCGAGGTCGCGGTCGTCCCCGGCGAGGCCTTCGGCACCCCCGGCTACCTGCGGCTCTCCTACGCCCTGGGCGACGCCGACCTCGCCGAGGGCGTCGGCCGCATCCAGAAGCTGCTGGCGGAGGCCCGCTGATTCTTTGGGCTCGCTCGCACGTGGCTGTGAGGCGGGTCAACCGCTGATTGACCGGACCGCCCTCTTTCCACCCCTTCGGGGGACGGGAAGAGGGCGGTTCCCGTAGCACCCCCCGATGCGGCAGGATTCGTGAATGGAACGCCTGCTGAACCCGCGAGACGTCAGGGACCTCCCGAAGGCCCACCTGCACCTGCACTTCACCGGCTCGATGCGCCCGGCCACCCTGCTGGAGCTGGCCGACAAGCACGGGGTCCGGCTGCCGGAGGCACTCAGCTCCGGCGAGCCGCCCAAGCTGCGGGCCACCGACGAACGCGGCTGGTTCCGCTTCCAGCGCCTCTACGACACCGCCCGCTCCTGCCTGCGCGACGAGAGCGACATCCGCCGGCTGGTCCTGGAGACCGCCGAGGACGAGCGGCGGGACGGCTCCCGCTGGCTGGAGATCCAGGTCGACCCGACCTCCTACGCGCCCCGGCTGGGCGGCCTGATCCCCGCCCTGGAGCTGATCCTGGACGCGGTGGAGAACGCCGCCGAGGCCACCGGGGTCGGCATCCGGGTCCTGGTCGCCGCCAACCGGATGAAGTCCCCGATGGACGCCCGGACGCTGGCCCGGCTCGCCGTCCGCTACGCGGACCGGGGCGTGGTCGGCTTCGGCCTCTCCAACGACGAGCGGCGCGGCCTGGCCCGCGACTTCGACCGGGCCTTCGACATCGCCCGCAAGGGCGGGCTGCTGGCCGCCCCGCACGGCGGCGAGCTGGCCGGCCCGGAGTCCGTCCGGGACTGCCTGGACGACCTCGGCGCCGGCCGGATCGGCCACGGGGTGCGGGCCGCCGAGGACGAGCGGCTGATGCAGCGGCTGGCCGACCGTCAGATCACCTGCGAGGTCTGCCCGTCCTCCAACGTCTCGCTCGGCGTCTACGAGCACCCCGAGGACGTCCCGCTGCGCCGGCTGTTCGACGCCGGGGTGCCGCTCGCGCTCGGCGCCGACGACCCGCTGCTGTTCGGCACCCGGCTCGCCGCCCAGTACGACCTGACCCGCGACGTCCTGGGCTTCACCGACCAGGAGCTGGCCGAGCTGGCCCGCCAGTCGGTGCGCGGCTCGTGCGCGCCCGAGAGCGTGCGCAAGCAGTTGCTGGCCGACATCGACGCCTGGCTGACCGCCTGAGCCGCCCGAGCAGTCCGGGCCGTCCGAGCAGTCCCGAAGCCGTCTAGAGGCTGACGCCCACCATGACCGGCTCGTTGACCAGCTCCACCCCGAAGGCCGCCCGCACGCCGTCCCGGATCTCCCGGGCCAGTGCGAGCAGGTCCTCGGTGGTGGCGGCGCCGCGGTTGGTGAGCGCCAGGGTGTGCTTGGTGGAGAGGGTCGCCGGGCCGCTGCCGTAGCCCTTGCCGAACCCGGCCTTGTCGATCAGCCAGGCGGCCGAGGTCTTGGTGCGGCCGTCCGGCGCCGGGTAGGCGGGGGCGGTCAGCTCGCGCCCGGCGGCCAGCGCCAGGAAGGCGGCGTACTGCTCGGCGCTCAGCACCGGGTTGGTGAAGAAGGAGCCGGCCGACCAGGTGTCGTGGTCCACCGGGTCCAGCACCATGCCCTTGCCGGCCCGCAGGCCGAGCACCGCGTCGTGCGCCTCGCGCAGGCCGACCCGCTCGTCCTGGGCCACCCCGAAGTGCTTGGCGACCTCGGCGTAGCGGACCGGGGTGGAGCGGCCGTCGGCGTCCTCCAGCGCGAAGCGGACCCGCAGCACCACGTAGCGGTCCGGCTCCGCCTTGAAGCGGCTGTGCCGGTAGGAGAAGGCGCAGGCCTCGTTGCCGAGGGTGACGGTCTCGCCGGAGCGGCGGTCGTAGGCGACCACCTCGGTGACGGTCTGGGCGACCTCCTGGCCGTAGGCGCCGACGTTCTGCACCGGGGTGGCACCGGCCGAGCCGGGGATGCCGGCCAGGAACTCGATGCCGGCCAGGCCCGCGTCGACGGTGCGGGCCACCGCGTCGGCCCAGACCTCGCCGGCCGCCAGCTCCAGCGCGGTGCCGTCGAGGACGAAGCCGGTGGTGGCGATCCGCAGCACGGTGCCGGCGAAGCCGGCGTCGCCGATCACCAGGTTGGAGCCGCCGCCGATCACCAGCAGCGGCTCCCCCGCCGCGTCCGCGGCGCGGACGGCGGCGATCACCTCGTCATCGGTGTGCGCGGTCACCAGGCGGCGGGCCGGGCCGCCGAGCCGCAGCGTGGTCAGCGGGGCGAGGGGGGCGTCGAGTTCTTCCAGCACGCCCCCCAGCGTACGGGGGCCCGTACGCCGCCCCGCCCCGGCCGGGCGGCGCTCAGGCCAGCCGGACGACCGCCCGGGACATGCCGAGCACCTTCTGGCCCGCGTAGGTCGCCACCAGGTCGACCTGGACCTTCCGGTCGTCGAGCAGCTTGGCGACCTTGCCGGTGACCTCGATCACCGAGCCGACCCCGTCGTTGGGCACCGGCACCGGGCGGGTGAAGCGGACGCCGTACTCGACCACCGCGCCCGGGTCGCCGACCCAGTCGGTGACCACCCGGACCGCCTCGGCCATGGTGAACATGCCGTGCGCGATGACGTCGGGCAGGCCGACCTCCAGGGCGAACTTCTCGTTCCAGTGGATCGGGTTGAAGTCCCCGGAGGCCCCCGCGTACTGCACCAGGGTGGCGCGGGTCACCGGGAAGGACTGCGCCGGCAGCTCGGTGCCGGCCTCGACCTCGTCGTAGCGGACCGTCATCGGGCTCACTCCCCCGTCTTCTCGTCGGCGGCCCGGGCCACCAGGGTCATGACGGACGTCACCACGTGCTCGCCGGACTCGTCCGCGATCTCGCCGCGCACGGTGAGCACGTCGTTGCCGGCCAGCGACTTGATGTTGTCGACGGTGACCGCGACGGTCAGCCGGTCGCCGGCCCGCACGGGGCGGGTGTAGCCGAACTTCTGGTCGCCGTGCACCACCCGGCTGTAGTCGAGGCCGAGCTCCGGGTCCTGGACCACCTGGGCGGCGGCCCGCATGCTGAGCAGGATCGGGAAGGTCGGCGGGGCGATCACGTCCGGGTGGCCGAGCGCCTTGGCCGCCTCCGGGTCGGTGTACGCCGGGTTGGTGTCACCCACCGCGACGGCGAACTCGCGGATCTTCTCGCGGCCGACCTCGTACGGCTCGGTGGGCGGGTACGTCCGCCCGATGAAGGAGGGGTCGAGTGCCATCGGCAGAGCTCCTCGGAAACGCGGTGGACAAACGGAAAAAACTCCGGGCCGCAACCCAGTGAGGGATGCGGCCCGGAGTAAAAGACCTGATTTTCACACAGGCCCGATGCCCTACGACAGGGTCAGCGGGTCTCGCGGTGCGCGGTGTGCGAGTTGCAGCGGGGGCAGTGCTTCTTCATCTCAAGACGGTCCGGGTCGTTACGCCGGTTCTTCTTGGTGATGTAGTTCCGCTCCTTGCACTCCACGCAGGCCAGCGTGATCTTCGGGCGGACGTCGGTGGCAGCCACGGGAGTGCCTTCCTTGGACAATGAATAAGAACACAGACAAGAGTAGCCGACCGGGAGTGCGATCTCCCGACCGACTACGCGGGGTAGCGGTGACCGGACTTGAACCGGTGACACAGCGATTATGAGCCGCTTGCTCTACCAACTGAGCTACACCGCCACAGTGATCCGGAGCACAGCCGAAGCTGACTCCTTCTCACCAGAGCCCCCATGCGGAATCGAACCGCAGACCTTCTCCTTACCATGGAGACGCTCTACCGACTGAGCTATAGGGGCGAACGAGGAAGAGATTACACGTTCCGCGCCCAGAGGTGAAATCCGTATCCGGCGGCGAAGTCCGCAGGTCCGCGGCGCGCACGGCCGATCGATCGAAGGTCCGGCGTTCGACCGCCCCGCGCGGCCGCGGCCCGACCCGATACGACTATTGCCCGCCTCCCGGCACCCCGGGGCCTCCCCCCGTAGGCTCGGCGCTCATTGACGCGAGCAGGAGCCGGACGCGAGAAGGAGCCGGGCGATGGACAGCGCAGCCGCCGACGGACCGCAGCCCGGCCCCGGCCCGGCCGCCAACCCGCTCGGGCACGGACCCGTCCTGCTGCTCACCGGGGCCAGGCTGGCGGACGGCCGGGTGGTGGACGTGCGGATCAGCGGTGACCGGATCCAGGCCGTCGGCACCGCCGGCGGGCTCGGTCCGCTGCCCGCCCTGCCCGGCGCCCCCACCGTCACCACCGGGGCCCGGATCGACCTGCGCGGCTACCTGCTGCTGCCGGCCCCGGCCGAGGCCCACGCGCACTACGACGTCGCCTTCTCCGCCGCGCTGCCGGCGCCGCCGCCGGAGACGTCCACCGACCTCACCCGGCGGGTCACCGAGGCCGCGCTGACCTCGCTCGGCTACGGCGCCACCGCCCAGCGCACCCACGTCCGGATCGGCGACGTGCACGGACTGCGCCGGCTTGAGGCGGTGCTCACCGCCCAGCAGGCGCTGCGCGGCCTCGCCGAACTGCAGGCGGTGGCGATGCCCCGGCTGCTCACCGGCCGGGCCGGGGCGGACGGCCGGGCCCAGCTGCGGGAGGCGCTCAAGCTCGGCGCCACCGCGGCCGGCGGCTGCCCCGAGCTGGACCCGGACCCGGCGGGCTACGTCCAGCTGCTGCTGGAGGCCGCCCGGGAGGCGGACTGCCCGGTGGACCTGCACACCACCGCCGCCGACCCGGGCCGGCTGGCCCGGCTGGCCGGGGCGCTCGCGCCGCTGCGGCCCCGGGTGGTGCTCGGGCCGTGCGGATCGCTCGCCCCGGGCGCCTCGACGGTGCTGGCCGGCGCCGGGATCCGGGTGGTCTGCCTGCCGCAGAACGGCGGCTGCGCGGGGCTGGAGGGGCCGGCCACCGGGCTGCGGCCGGCGCTGCTGCGCGAGCTGGTGAAGGCCCGGGTGCCGCTGGCGGCCGGCAGCGGATCGCTGCGGGACGGCGCCAACCCGGTCGGACGGGCCGATCCGCTGGAGGCGGCGTACCTGCTGGCGGCGGGCGGTTCGCTGGACGTGGACGCGGCGTACGACGCGGTGTCCAACCAGGCGCGGCTGGCGCTCGGGCTGCCGCCGGTGCGGGTGGACGCCGGTTTCCCGGCCGAGCTGCTGGCGGTGCGCGGGGACAGCCTGGCCGGGGCGCTGGCCGGCGGGCACAGCCGGCTGGTGGTGCACAGCGGACGGGTGGTCAGCCGGACCAGCGCGGTGCGCGAGTTCGCCGACACGGTGGCCCTGGCGCTGCCCCGGCAGTCGGACGGCACGGACGGGCGCGGTCCGAACGAGTGATCGGGGCGCGCGGCATCGATACCGCGCGCCCCTCCCCCACGGTCGGCCGCCGGAGCGGCGAAGCGGCGCCCCGGGCATCCCCCACATGGAGCGGGACGCCGCTTCCTCACCGCTGACGCTACGCCCGCGAACGGCTGTTCCGGCGGCTCTTGACGCCCTGTTGCCGCCGGGACGGCCGCTCTTGACGGCTCGTTGACGCCCCGTCCTCAGGGCTCGTAGCGGTAGCCGATCCCGGGTTCGGTGATCAGGTGACGCGGCCGGGCCGGGTCGCGCTCCAGCTTCCGCCGCAGGCCGGCCAGGTAGACCCGCAGGTAGTTGCCGCGCCGCTCCTGGGCCGGACCCCACACCTCGCGCAGGATCTGCCGCCCGGGCACCAGCCGCCCCGGGTTGGCCAGCAGCAGGGCGAGGATCCGCCACTCGGTCGGGGTGAGCCGCACCGGCCCGTCCGGACCGGTGACGGTGGTGGCGGCGAG
Source organism: Kitasatospora sp. NPDC097605 (assembly GCF_040302725.1). Taxonomy (NCBI): domain Bacteria; kingdom Bacillati; phylum Actinomycetota; class Actinomycetes; order Kitasatosporales; family Streptomycetaceae; genus Kitasatospora; species Kitasatospora sp. NPDC097605. The sequence goes on from NZ_JBEOSF010000005.1 coordinate 135,128, forward strand.
GTCCACCGTGTGGTCGCCGATCACCGGCGCGGGCGCCATCGGGCCGGCGACCGGCGGGCGGCGCAGCACGGCGCGCAGCCGGGCCAGCAGCTCCTCCATCAGGAACGGCTTGGTGAGGTAGTCGTCGGCGCCCGCGTCCAGGGCGCCGACCTTGTCGGCGGCGCCGGAGCGGCCGGACAGCACGATGATCGGCACCGCACTGCGGCGGCGCAGCCCGCGCAGCACGTCCATGCCGTCCAGGTCGGGCAGGCCGAGGTCGAGCAGGACGGCGTCGGGGGTGCTGCGCGCGGCGCGGTCCAGGGCCTCCCCGCCGGTGGCGGCGGTGCGGACGGCGTACTGCCGGGCGCCGAGGTTGATCCGCAGGGTGCGCAGCAGCGCGGGCTCGTCGTCGACGACGAGGATCTCGCTCATGCGGGGGCCTCCCCGGGGTGGGCGGCGGGCAGGGTGAGCAGCATGGTGGTGCCGCCGCCGGGGGTGTCCTCGACCTCCAGGCTGCCGCCCATCGCCTCGGCCAGGCCGCGGGAGAGGGCGAGGCCCAGGCCGACGCCCTGGGTGTTGTCGGTGTCGCCGAGGCGCTGGAAGGGCAGGAAGACCCGGTCGCGGTCCTCGGGGGCGATGCCGGGGCCGCGGTCGATCACCCGCAGCTCGACCCGCTCGGCGTGGTGGCTGGCGGCGACCAGCACGGGCGCGCCGGGCGCGTTGTGCCGCAGCGCGTTGGTGATCACGTTGGCGAGGACGCGTTCCAGCAGCGGCGGGTCGGCGAGGACGGGCGGCGCGGTCTCCAGGTCGAGCGGCTGGACGGGCGCGTAGGGGTCGGCGAGCGAGTCGAGGGCGCGCGGCAGGATCTCGTCGAGGTGGGTCTCGGCGAGGTGCAGGGTGAGCGCACCGGCCTGGAGGCGGCTCATGTCGAGCAGGTTGTCCACCAGACGGGTGAGTTTGACCAGCGACTCGTCGGCGGTGGCGAGCAGTTCGGCCTGGTCCTCGGGCGAGAACTCGACGTCGGGGCTGCGCAGCGAGCCGACCGAGGCGAGGGCGGCGGCCAGCGGGGTGCGCAGGTCGTGGCTGACGGCGGCGAGCAGCGCGGTGCGCATCCGGTCGGCGGCCCTGATCGGTTCGACCTCGGCGGCGACCACGGCGAGCCGGTCGCGTTCCAGGGCGGCGGCGACGTGTGCGGCGAAGGCGGTGAGGACGCGCTGGTCGGCGGCGGGCAGCCGGCGGCCGGTGAGGACGAGGACGGCGTCGGGGCCGACCGCGACCTCGGTGGTGACCTCGGCCTGCCCGGGTCCGGGCTCGGGACCGGTACCAGCGCTGGTACCGGCACCTGCGCCGCCGTCGGAGGCGTCGCAGGAGGCCAGCACCTCGCCGCCGGTGCGCTCCAGCAGGGCGACGGTCCGCATGCCGAAGGCGGTGCGGGACTTCTCCAGCAGGGCGGGCAGCGCGTCGGCGCCGCGCAGCACGCTGCCGGCCAGGGTGGAGAGCGTCTCGGCCTCGGCGGTGGCCCGGGCGGCCCGGGCGGTGAGCCGGGTGGCGTGGTCGACCACGGTGGAGACGGTCAGCGCGACGGCGGCGAAGACCACCAGGGCGATGATGTTGTTGGTCTCGCCGATGGTGAAGTCGTGGACGGGCGGGATGAAGAAGTAGTTGAGCAGCACCGAGGCGACCAGCGAGGCCACCAGGGCGGAGGTCGCGCCGCCGAGCAGGGCCACCGCCACCACGCCGAGCTGGAAGATCAGCGCGTCGGTGGTGAGGTTGACGGTCTCGTGGAACTGCGAGAGCAGCGCGGTCAGCAGCCAGGGCACCACCAGGCCGGCGAGGAAGCCGGCGACGGTGCGCCGCCGGGAGTGGCGCCGGCCGAGCGCGGGCAGCCGGCCGCGGCCGGTGAACTCGTGGGTGACCATGTGGACGTCGATGTCCTCGGAGGCGTCGACGGTGGTCTCGCCGATGCCGGGGCCGGTGAGGAAGCGGGCGGTCCGGCCGCGCCGGCTGGTGCCGAGGACGAGCTGGGTGGCGTCATGGGCGCGGGCGAAGGCGAGCAGCGCGGTGGGGATGTCGTCGCCGACCACCACGTGGTAGCTGCCGCCGAGGGTCTCCACCAGCTGCCGCTGCTGGGCGAGCGCGCCGGAGGAGGCGCCGGCCAGGCCGTCGCTGCGGGTGACGTGGACGGCGAGCAGGTCGCCGCCGGCGGTGCGGTCCGCGATGCGGGCGGCGCGGCGGATCAGCGTCTCGCCCTCGGGTCCGCCGGTGAGGGCGACCACGACGCGCTCGCGGGCCTCCCAGACCCGGTCGATGTTGTGGCTGGCCCGGTAGTCGCGCAGGCCCTCGTCGACCCGCCCGGCCACCCAGAGCAGGGCGAGTTCGCGCAGGGCGGTGAGGTTGCCGACCCGGAAGTAGTGGGAGAGCGCGGCGTCCACCTTCTCCGCCCGGTAGACGTTGCCGTGGGCCATCCGGCGGCGCAGCGCCTGGGGGGCCATGTCGACGAGTTCGATCTGGTCGGCCCGGCGGACCACCTCGTCGGGGACGGTCTCGCGCTGCGGGATGCCGGTGATCTTCCGGACCACGTCGTTCAGCGACTCCAGGTGCTGGATGTTGACGGTGGTGATGACGTCGATCCCGGCGGCGAGCAGCTCCTCGACGTCCTGCCAGCGCTTGCCGTTGCGCCCGCCGGGGATGTTGGTGTGGGCGAGCTCGTCGACCAGGACGACGGCGGGTCGGCGCGCCAGCACGGCGTCGAGGTCCATCTCCTCGAAGTCGGTGTCCCGGTAGGAGCGGTGGGCCCGGGGCAGGACCTCCAGGCCGTCGATCATGGCCTCGGTGTGCCGGCGGCCGTGGCACTCGATCCAGCCGACCACGACGTCCGCGCCGCGGTCCCGTCTGCGCCGTGCCTCGTCCAGCATCCGGTAGGTCTTGCCGACACCGGGGGCGGAGCCGAGGTACACCCTCAGCCGGCCGCGTCGGTGGCCGGTGCCGGGGGTGAGGTCGCGGGCCATGGGCGCTGCTCTTTCGTTCTGCGTCGGAAGGGGGACGGACGGAGGGCCGACCCGGTCCCGGGGCCCTCGCCCCGGCCCGGATCGGCCCGTCTCAGGTGCTCGGCCGAGCTCCCGTCACTTCTGTTCCGCCAGCGCCCTGTTCAGCAGGACGACGTTGACGCCCGGCTGTCCGAGGAAGCCCAGCGAGCGGCCGTCGGTGTACTTCTCGACCAGCTCGCGGACGGTGTCGGCCGGCAGGTTGCGGGCCTTGGCGACCCGGTCGACCTGCTGCTCGGCGTAGGCGGTGGAGATGTGCGGGTCGAGGCCGGAGCCGGAGGCGGTGACCGCGTCCGGCGGGACGCTCGCCGGGTCGACGCCGTCGAACGCGGCCACGGCCTGGCGGCGTTCCTGGACCGTCGTGGTGAGGTCCTCGCTGTTGGGGCCCAGGTTGGAGGCGCCGGAGGCGGCGGGGTCGTAGGCGCCGGGCCGCGGCTGGAACCACTGCGGGTCCGGGCGCGGGGCCTCGTCCGGGTCGTCGGGGTTCTGCTTGGGGAGGTCGAAGCTCTGGCCCAGCAGGCTGGAGCCGGCCTCCTTGCCGTCGACCTCCACGATCGAGCCGTTGGCCCGGTCGTTGAACACGGCCTGGGCGACCCCGGTGACCAGCAGCGGGTAGGCGATGCCGAGGATCACCGTCAGGACCAGCAGGGCGCGCAGCGCGGTGAGGCAGGTGCGCACGGCGGTGGGCAGGGGCTTGGACATGATGCGTTCTCCTCTCGTGCTAGTTGAGGCCGGGGATGAACTGGACGACCAGGTCGATCAGTTTGATGCCGACGAACGGGACGACCAGGCCGCCGAAGCCGTAGAGGCCGATGTTGCGGCGCAGCAGGGAGCCGGCGTCGGAGGGGCGGTACTTCACGCCGCGCAGGGCCAGCGGGATGAGGCCGATGATGACCAGGGCGTTGAAGACGATCGCCGAGGTGATCGCGGACTGCGGGCTGTGCAGGTGCATGATGTTCAGCTTCTCCAGGCCCGGGTAGACCGCCGCGAACATCGCCGGGATGATCGCGAAGTACTTCGCGACGTCATTGGCGATGGAGAAGGTGGTCAGCGCGCCGCGGGTGATGAGGAGCTGCTTGCCGATCTCGACGATCTCGATCAGCTTGGTGGGGTTGGAGTCCAGGTCGACCATGTTGCCGGCCTCCTTGGCCGCCATGGTGCCGGTGTTCATCGCGACCCCGACGTCGGCCTGGGCGAGGGCGGGGGCGTCGTTGGTGCCGTCGCCCGTCATCGCGACCAGCTTGCCGCCGGCCTGCTCCTTCTTGATCAGGGCCATCTTGTCCTCGGGGGTGGCCTCGGCGAGGAAGTCGTCCACGCCCGCCTCCTCCGCGATCGCCCGGGCGGTCAGCGGGTTGTCGCCGGTGATCATGACGGTCTTGATGCCCATCCGGCGCAGCTCGTCGAACCGCTCCCGCGTGCCCTCCTTCACCACGTCCTTGAGGTGGATGACGCCCAGCACCCGGGCGGGCTCCTCGCCGGTCCTCGTCGCGACGACCAGCGGGGTGCCGCCGGCCGCGGAGATGCCGTCGACCAGGGCGGAGACCTCGTCGGTGACGGTGCCGCCGTTGCCGGTGACCCAGACGGAGACGGCCGCGGCCGCGCCCTTGCGGACCTGGTGGACCCCCTCGGGCTCGTCGAGGTCGACACCGGACATCCGGGTCTGGGCGGTGAACGGGACCCAGGTGGCGTGGGTCAGCTCGCCCTGGGCGCGGGCCCGCAGGCCGTACGCCGTCTTGGCGAGGACCACGATCGAGCGGCCCTCCGGCGTCTCGTCCGCGAGCGAGGAGAGCTGGGCGGCGTCCGCCAGCTCCTCCACGGTGACGCCGGCGGCGGGCTGGAACTCGGCGGCCTGGCGGTTGCCGAGGGTGATGGTGCCGGTCTTGTCGAGCAGCAGGGTGGTGACGTCGCCGGCGGCCTCGACGGCGCGCCCCGACATCGCCAGCACATTGCGCTGGACCAGCCGGTCCATGCCGGCGATGCCGATCGCCGAGAGCAGCGCGCCGATGGTGGTCGGGATCAGCGCCACGATCAGCGCGACCAGCACGATCATCGACTGCGGGGCGCCCGCGTAGGCGGCCATCGGCTGCAGGGTGACGACCGCGACCAGGAAGACGATGGTCAGCGAGGCCAGCAGGATGTTGAGCGCGATCTCGTTGGGCGTCTTCTGCCGGGCGGCGCCCTCGACCAGGGCGATCATCCGGTCGATGAAGGTCTTGCCGGGCTCGGAGGAGATCCTCACCACGATCCGGTCGGACAGCACCTTGGTTCCGCCGGTCACGGCCGAGCGGTCGCCGCCCGACTCGCGGATCACCGGGGCGGACTCGCCGGTGATCGCCGACTCGTCGACCGAGGCGACGCCCTCCACGACGTCACCGTCACCGGGGATGACCTGCCCGGCCTCGACCACCACGTGGTCGCCGAGCCGCAGCGCGGTGCCGGGCACCTCCTCCTCGGCCCCCGACGCCGGCCAACCGGTCAGCCGGCGGGCCATGGTGTCGCTCTTGGTGCGGCGCAGGGTGTCCGCCTGCGCCTTGCCCCGGCCCTCGGCGACGGCCTCGGCCAGGTTGGCGAAGACGGTGGTCAGCCAGAGCCAGACGGTGATCGACCAGGCGAACACGCTCGGGTCGGCCATCGCGGAGACGGTGGTGACGACCGAGCCGACCTCGACCACGAACATCACCGGGTTCTTGACCATCACCCGGGGGTCGAGCTTCTTCACCGCGTCCGGCAGGGACGCCAGCAGCAGCTTGGGGTCCAGCAGGCCGCCGGCCGCTCTGTGCGGCGCCCCGGCGGGGGCCGTCTCCGGCCGCGGGGCCGGCTTCCCGGCCCGCTCGGATTCTTCGGTCAGGGTGGACGACATCAGGAGAGACCTTCCGCGATCGGCCCGAGGGCCAGGGCCGGGAAGTAGGTGAGGCCGACGACGATCAGGACGACGCCCGACAGCAGGCCCACGAACAGCGGCTTGTGGGTGGGCAGGGTGCCCGGGGTGGCGGGGACCGGCTGCTGCTGCGCGAGCGCACCGGCCAGGGCGAGGACGAAGACCATCGGCACGAACCGGCCGAACACCATGGCCAGGCCGATCGCGGTGTCGTACCAGTCGGTGTTGACGGTGATGCCGCCGAACGCCGAACCGTTGTTGTTCGCGCCCGAGGTGAACGCGTACAGCACCTCGGAGAAGCCGTGGGCGCCCGAGTTGAGCATCCCGGCCCGCTCGCCCGGCAGCGCCATCGCCACACCCGTGCCGACCAGCACGATCGTCGGCGTGGTCAGGATGTAGAGGGAGGCGAACTTCATCTCCCGGCCGCCGAGCTTCCTGCCCAGGTACTCCGGGGTGCGTCCGACCATCAGGCCGGCCACGAAGACCGCCACGACCGCCAGCACCAGCATCCCGTAGAGGCCCGAGCCCACACCGCCGGGCGCGATCTCGCCCAGCATCATGTCGAACATCGTCAGACCGCCGCCGAACGGCGTGTACGAGTCGTGGAAGGAGTTCACCGCGCCGGTCGAGGTCAGCGTCGTCGACGCCGCGAACATCGAGCTGGCCGCGATGCCGAACCGCTGCTCCTTGCCCTCCATCGCGCCGCCGGCCGCCTGCAGGGCGCTGCCCGCGTGGTGCGACTCGGCGAGGGTGATCAGCGCCGTCGAGGCCATCCAGAACAGCGCCATCACGGAGACGATCGCGTAGCCCTGGCGGTGGTCGCCGACCATCCGGCCGAAGGCACGCGGCAGCGCGAACGGGATCAGCAGGATGAGGAAGACCTCGACCAGGTTGGAGAAGCCGCTCGGATTCTCGAACGGGTGCGCCGAGTTGGCGTTGTAGAAACCGCCGCCGTTGGTGCCGAGCAGCTTGATGACCTCCTGGGAGGCCACCGGCCCGCCCGGGACCGCCTGCGGGTCGCCGGCCAGCGTGGCGACCTCGTGGAAGCCGTGGAAGTTCTGCACCACACCGCTCGCCACCAGGACGAGGGCGAAGACGATCGCGACCGGCAGCAGCAGGCGCAGGCTGATCCGGGTCAGGTCGACCCAGAAGTTGCCGACCCGGTCGGTCCGGTTGCGCGTGAAACCGCGGATGAGCGTGGCGACGACGGCGATGCCGACGGCCGCCGAGACGAAGTTCTGCACCGCGAGGCCGGCCATCTGGGCCAGGTGCCCCATCGCGGCCTCGCCGCTGTAGGACTGCCAGTTGGTGTTGGCGACGAAGGAGATCGCGGTGTTCCAGGCCTGGTGGCCCTCCATCCGCGGCACACCGAGGTTGAGCGGCAGCCACTGCTGGAGGCGGATCAGGCCGTAGAGGAAGAGGACGGAGACGGCCGAGAAGGCCAGCACCGAGCGCAGGTAGACCGGCCAGCGCTGGTCGGCGTCGGCGTCGACGCCGATCACCTTGTAGAGCGCCTTCTCGGCTCTCAGGTGCTTGGAGGTGGTGAGGATACGGGCGATGTAGTCGCCCAGGGGGCGGTAGCACAGGGCCAGGGCGCCCACCAGGGCGAGGACCTGCAGCCAGCCCGCGAGAGTCGAGCCCATGTCAGAACTTCTCCGGGTGGATCAGCGCGAGGACGAGGTAGCCGACGAGGGCGACGGCCACGATGAGACCGGCGATGTGCTCGGCGCTCACAGCTTCTCCACCCCCCGTGCGATCAAGGCGATGACGCCGAACACGGCGAGCGTGACGGCGACGTAGATCAGATCGGACATGGCTCCACCACGGTGGCTCGGAGGTGGCCGCGGCCCGCGTCGGGGCGATCGCCCGGGACGCGGGGCACGGCGCCGGCGGCGGGCCGGCAAGGCCAGCCAACCGCGCTCACGGAGCGTCAACGGCGTTCTTGACGCCCTCCATACGGCGTCTGTTCGATTGTTGACGGGCTCCATACGGGGCGTTGTCCGGACCGTGACCGGGTGCGCCGAGGCCCCGGACGGCGGGTGCCGTCCGGGGCCTCGTGCCGCCCTCGCTCAGTGGCTGCGTGTGCTCTTCCCGGGGGCCGGGCGGGTCTCCGCGCGGGTCTCCGCACGGCTCTCCGGGCGGGTCTCCGGGTGAGTCTCCGGGCGGCTCTCCGGGCGGGTCTCCGGGCGGGTCTCCGGGCGGGTCTCCGGGCGCACCGACGGCTCGCCGCGGCGGACCGCGCCGGGGGCGCGCCGCGAGGGCCGGTTCGCCTTGCCGGCAGAGGTCAGCTGCCACGGCACGCTGATCACCATCACCCCCGGCGTGAACAGCAGCCGGCTCTTCAGCCAGAGCGCCGACTGGTTGTGCAGCAGGTGCTCCCACCAGCGGCCGACCACGTACTCGGGGATGAACACCGCCACCGCGTCCCGCGGGCTGGTCCGCCGCTGCTCCCGCACGTACTGCACCACCGGCTTGGTGATCTCCCGGTACGGCGAGTCCAGCACCTTCAGCGGCACCCGGACGTCCAGCTCGCGCCAGCGCCGCTCCAGCTCCCCGGTGGCGTCCGGCTCCACCGCGACGGTGAGCGCCTCCAGCGAGTCCGGCGCGAAGGCCTGCGCGTAGCCGAGCGCCCGCAGGGTCGGCTTGTGCACCTGGGAGACCAGCACGATCCCGTGCACCTTGGACGGCCGCACCGACTCGGCCCGGGCGTCGTCCACCGCCAGCTCCTCGGCGACCCCGTCGTAGTGCCGCCGGATGCCGCGCATCATCAGCCACAGCACCACCGCCGCCACCACGGCCAGCCAGGCGCCCTGGGTGAACTTGGTCAGCAGCACGATGACCAGCACCAGCGCCGTGGTGACCGCGCCGGCGAAGTTGATCACCCGGGAGCGCTGGGCGGCGCCGCGCACCGACGGGTCGGTCTCGGTGGCCAGCACCCGGTTCCAGTGCCGCACCATGCCGATCTGCGACAGCGTGAAGGAGGTGAAGACGCCCAGGATGTAGAGGTGGATGAGGCTGGTGACGTCCGCGTCGTAGAGCCAGAGCAGTCCGCCGGCCACCACCGCGAGCGCGATGATGCCGTTGGAGAAGGCCAGCCGGTCGCCGCGGGTGTGCATCTGCCGGGGCAGGTAGCGGTGCTCGGCCAGGATCGAGGCGAGCAGCGGGAAGCCGTTGAACGCCGTGTTGGCGGCCAGGATCAGCACCAGCGCGGTGACCGCCTGGACGGCGTAGAAGAGGACGCTGTGGTCGCCGCCGAAGATCGCCGCCGCCAGCTGGGCGATCACGGTCTGCTGCGGCGCGGTCGCGCAGTCCCCGGGGAAGCCGGTGAGGTGGCAGGTGTCGTCGGTGATGTGGACCTTGGAGATCAGCGCCAGGGAGGTGATGCCGACGAACATGACCACGGCCGTGGTGCCCATCACGGCCATGGTGGCGGCGGCGTTCCGCGACTTGGGCGCCCGGAAGGCCGGCACGCCGTTGGAGATCGCCTCCACCCCGGTCAGCGCGGTGCAGCCGGAGGCGAACGCCCGCAGCCCCAGCATCAGCAGCCCCAGGCCGGCCAGGGTGTCCTTGCCGTCCTCCGGCACGATCCCGTACGCGGCGCTGGACGCCACCGGCGCGTCGCCGAACGCCACCCGGATCAGGCCGGTGACCACCATCAGCAGGATCGCGCCGATGAACAGGTAGGTCGGCGCGGCGAAGGCCTTGCCGGACTCCCGGACGCCGCGCAGGTTCATCGCCATCAGCAGCAGGACGAAGCCGAGCGCCAGCTCCACCCGGTGGTCCGCCAGCGAGGGCAGCGCCGAGATGATGTTGTCCACGCCGGAGGCCACCGAGACGGCGACCGTCATCACGTAGTCGACCAGCAGCGAGGCGGCCACCACCAGGCCCGAGTTGGCGCCCAGGTTGCGGGAGACCACCTCGTAGGAGCCGCCGCCGCTCGGGTAGGCGTGCACGACCTGGCGGTAGGACATCACCACGACCGCCATCAGCGCGACCACGCCGGCCGCGACCCACGGGGTCAGGTAGAGGAAGGCGGTGCCGCCGACGGTGAGCACCAGCAGGATCTCCTGGGTCGCGTAGGCGACCGAGGAGAGCGGGTCGGAGGCGAAGATCGGCAGGGCCAGGCGCTTGGGGAGCAGGGTCTCGCCGAGCTCCTCGCTGCGCATCGCCCTGCCGATCACGAGGCGCTTGAGCGCCTGGGGCACGTTGAACACATCGGCGAGCGTAAGCGTGTGCGACGGGCGCGCAATGGGACGTTCCGGCGTGCTCATGCCGCCCGGATTGACGGACGGGCGGGATGTTTCCGCAGGTCGGAGCGGCTACGCGCGAGGCGTTCCGGGTGGGGCGGAGGCGTTTGGAGGGCGTTGAGGGGGGCCGTTAAGACATCGTCAAGATATGACGATCAGGCCGCTTATATGGGCGCATATCATCCCAATTCCATCAGGGGGGGCGATTGCCCGACCGACCGCAGCCGCCGCCGCATCCCCAGCCATATCCGTCGTCACACCCGCCGTCCTCCGCCGTCGTCACACCCACCGTCGTCACATCCGCATCCGGAGCCGGCAGACCACCGCGTCGGTGTGCCGGCGCAGCGCCCGGTCGATGACGGCGCCGCGGCGGTTCTGCAGGGCGCGCTGCCAGGGGCGGACCGGCTCGACCTCGGGGATGAGGACGGTGAGGCGGTCGTAGGCGTGCTCGGCGGCGAGGTCGTTGACGAAGGCGGCGATCGGCGGGCCGAGGCGGCGGTGGGCGTCCGGGATCTCGATCAGCGGCACCCCGGGCTGCCAGAGCTCCCAGTCCCGGCGCAGTGCCTCGGCCTCGGCCGGCTCGTGGACGACGGTGACGGCGAGGACCTCGTCGCCGAGCGAGAGGGCGGCGGAGAGGCCGTCGCGGGTGAGCCGGGTGATCGCGGTGACCGGGACGACGACCAGGCTGCGCTGCGGGGTGAGCGGGCCGGGAACGCGCCCCAGCTCCAGTCGCTCGCCGATCCGGGCGTAGCCGCGGTGCACCGCCTCGAACAGCAGCACCAGCAGCGGCAGGGCCAGGCAGATGCCCCAGGCGCCCTCGGTGAACTTGGTGCCGGTGACGACGAGCGCGGCGGTGCCGGTGAGCAGGGCGCCGAAGCCGTTCAGCGCCGCCTTCCACCGCCAGCCGGCCGGCTTCTCCAGCCACCAATGGCGGACCATGCCGACCTGGCAGACGGCGAAGCCGACGAACACGCCGATCGCGAAGAGCGGTACCAGGCGGTTGACGTCGCCGCCGGAGCCGACCAGCAGCACCGCGGAGACGGCGGCCAGGAAGAGCACGCCGTGCCGGCGCACCTGGCGGTCGGCGCGCAGGGCGAAGACGTGCGGCAGGTGGTTGTCGCGGGCCAGCAGGTGGAGCAGGACCGGCAGGCCGCCGAAGGAGGTGTTGGCGGCCAGGCCCAGCAGGACCACGGTGGCGAACTGCACCAGGTAGAAGCCGGCGCCGTGGCCGAGCGAGGCGTCGGCCAGCTGGGCGAGCACGGTGACGCCCTCGACCGGCTGGAGGTGGAAGCGGCCGATCAGCACGGCCAGTCCGATCAGCATCACGCCGAGCAGCGCGCCGAGCGCGACCTCGGTGTGCTGCGCGCGCTTCACGCCCGGCGCGCGGAAGGACGGGACGGCGTTCGCCACCGCCTCCACACCGGTCAGCGCCGAGCAGCCGGCGGCGAAGGCCTTGAGCAGCAGCAACGCGCCGACGGCGGTCGCGTTGTCGGCCAGGACGGAGGCGTGCCCGTCGGCCGCCGCCGTGCTCACCGGCGCGTCCCGGAACAGGCCGACCACGACGATCGCCAGGACCGACAGCACGAAGACGGCGGTCGGCGCCATGAACCAGCGGGCCGACTCGGCGATCCCGCGCAGGTTCACCGCCGTCACCAGCGCCAGCACGCCCAGGCAGAGCCAGACCCGGTCGTCGTACAGGCCCGGCACGGCGGAGGTGAGCGCCGCCACGCCGGCCGTCACCGATACCGCCACGTTCAGCACGTAGTCCACCACCAGCGAGGCCGCGGCGGTCAGCGCCGTCCGCCGCCCCAGGTGGGCCTTGGCCACCGCGTAGGAGCCGCCGCCGTCCGGGAAGGCCGCGATGACCTGCCGGTACGAGGCGACCAGCACCGCCAGCAGCACCGCGATCGCCGCCGTGACCGGCAGCGTGAACCCGAGGCCGTACGCCCCCGCCGCGGCGAGCACCAGCACGATCGACTCCGGCCCGTACGCCACCGAGGCCATCGCGTCCAGCGACAGCGCCGCCAGCCCGCCGAACGCGGTCAACCGGTGCCGGTCCTCGGCGTTCCCGCTCCCGTTCCCGTTCCCGTTCCTGTTCCCGGCGGTATCCGGAGGCTCGGGTTCGGCGGCGAGGGCCGGGGCGAGGGGGCTGGACATCGGACGGAACCTCCGCAGTCGATCGGTTGCTCCGATCCTGCGGGCGGCGACCGGCTCCACCACCGGCCCCTACGCGTTCCTGACGCGCCGTCGCCCGCTCTTGACGGGCCCTTGACGGCGACTGGGCGGGGTGGGCGGACCGCTGTCCCGGCGGGCGCCGGTTGGGAAGACGATCAGCTGCTACGGAGGACTCCCGGCGCGCTCACACGCGTCCGGGACTGCTCGGAGGCCAAGCCGAACGGTCCGACCCCACCCTGCCCCACCACTGTGCTGCCTGAACCAGGTAATTGCAAGTCATTCGCAATAACCTCGACCCAGCCCCATCCACTACCCTCCGCACATGACCCACCACCCTCCGCCTTCCTCTCCCGCCTCCCCCCTCCTCCTCATCGACCTGGACCACACCCTCGTCGAACGCGACGGTGACGCCGACGCCTGGGCCCCCGCCTTCTGCGCCGCCCACGACCTGCCCGCCGAGGCCGCCCCCGTCGTCCGCACCCTCTTCCGCGCCGACCGCTCCCCCACCGGCTTCGGCCGCATCGGCGCCCGCTTCCGCCTCCCCCACTCGGGCGCCACCCTCTGGGAGGAGCACGTCGCCCACGAGGCCGGCCGTACCCACCTGATCCCCGGCGTCCCCGAAGCCCTCGCCGCCCTCCGCGCGGCCGGCTGGACCATCGCCGTCGTCACCAACGGCCGCGCCGACATCCAGCGCGCCAAACTCGCCCGCACCGGCCTGCTCCCCGCCGTCGACGCCGTCTGCGTCTCCGAGGAGGCCGGCACCTGCAAGCCCGACCCCGCGATCTTCCACCTCGCCGCCGCCCGCCTCGGCCGCACCCTCGCCCCCACCGACTGGATGGTCGGCAACAACCCCGACACCGACCTCCGCGGCGCCCACGCCACCGGCCTCCGCTCCATCTGGATCACCCCCACCCCACCCCCACCCCTCCCCCCGTCCCACCCCACCCCCACCCACACCGCCCCCAACACCCCCACCGCCGCCACCCTCCTCCTCTCCCTCCCCTACTAACCCCAAGGCCCCCGGCCCACATCTCCGCAAACCGGGGGCCCTTCTCCATCCTGCGGCTGGTGCAGCGTTCGAACGTGCGCAGCTTGCGCGACAGATCCACAGACCGCTGACCACTCGCGGCCAACTCACACCCTGACCTGCACTGCAGCACGGCGCCAACGCTTCGCGCCACCTCCTGGTCCGCAACTGGTCCGGATCATGACCAGCTGGGCACCTCAGCACCGGCCAAGCTTCACATCCATGGCCGAGCCTCGGGTTGCGATCAGCCGACCATCGACCAGTTCCCATCGATGCACTTCCGACAGCCACCACCACCCACCCGCAACGAACGCCGCGCCACCAAGGCGACGACTCCTACTAGCTTGGGAGCAACTAGGAC